>JBDRUX010000086.1:0-9595 GCA_039801565.1 Caldifarciminota bacterium | reverse complement strand
AGAAATGATAAGTTGGGTCAGCTCTGGTTCCAGTAAAATAGCGCCAAATACCGTATTTTTTTAAAGCGCCGGCAAGGTTAGAACCATAATAATTAGAAAGCGCATAATCAATTCCGGAAAGAGTATTTTCGCCAGAGACTGTGCCCATTCTCTCCCAGGCTCGTCTTGGACAGGCAATGTTGTAGCCTTCTTGCAAAAGCATTGGCCAAAGACAACCCGCATACTCATAAAGATTGTTTGTCTCGGTAATTGATAAATGCGGATTCTCAAGTGGGTCAGGAGTCGAATATGAAAGATAATTGATATAATCATTAACATTATCATAACAGATATCTTCCATCCAAGTCGCACAGTTTTCCATAAACCAAATGCCTTCAAGATAAGAGTATCGAAGTTGGCAGGCATGATTGAATTCGTGAGCAACTGTTACTTGAAGTAAACCCCAAGGTGAAATGTCATTGTCAACTTCAATATAACTGGTTGCACCATTAGGATAAGGATTTGGGTACAGGTATTCAGAGTAAGTTACACCAAGATAAGAGAGGTTTCTTATGTAAATATCGTAACGGTCGTCCGGACCGGCACCGTCCGGTGGTGGGGTTGCCCATAACAAAGTATCGCACTGTTTTGCCCAAGAATACTCGGCGTATTTTGATGTCGATTCAGCATAGGCACGAGTTGTGGCATTAGAACCAGTGGTATCGAAATGGATAATGAAATGAGTTGAATAAACATATTTTGGTCCTGAGGCTGGCCGCGGAAGTTTAATTCCATAGCGAAATGTCTCAAGTGCCTCCTGAGTTCCGCATTTCGTATCCGACTCGGCAAAGAGTCCAATAACAAAAATAAGTTGTAAGAAAATAATTAAGGGAAAGTAAAAAGATTGTCTTTTAAGTTTATTGCCCATCACCGACTCCTCCTTTCTTTACTCAGTTGGTTAACAAAAATAGAATCAAAAGAAACGCCCCAATCGGGTGCCAATCTATGGTTAATATTTCTTTTTTCCTCATAAGAAGTTAATGTTGATAAAGAGATTCAAGATATTTAAAACGCCAATTTTTGCAGGAAACATATGAGAAGGCTTCAGGTCTCTCATTTTCTTTTTACGAATTATTGTAATTTAAATGTTTAGCCTGTCAATAATAATTTTGCGTTTGAACTCTTTGAATCATTTAAACAGGATTAAGAATCACTTAACGAATAAATGTTTTCTTCAATTCTTCGTAGCTTAAAGTATTAATCACATCTTTCTTTTCTAACCAGCCGCGCCGGGCAGTACCAACACCATAGCGCATCCATTCTAAATCTTTTGGTCCGTGGGCATCGGTGTTAATTGCTAATTTTATTCCCATCTCTTTTGCCTTACGGGCATAAAGGTCATTTAAATCTAACCGGTCCGGATAGGCATTAATTTCTAAAACCTTCTTATATTGCAAAGCCAATTCTAACACTTTTTCCAAATCAACCTCATAACCTTCCCGTCTTGAGATGAGGCGTCCGGAGGGATGGGCAATGATATGAACATAAGGATTTGCTAAAGCAGCAATGATTCGTTCCGTCACATTCTTCTTGAACCCTTGATGAATAGCAGCGATAACCAGTTCACATTGGGCTAAAATTTTGTCCGGATAGTCTAATTTGCCATTGGCTAAAATGTCAACTTCAATTCCTTTAATGATTTTAATCTTTTTTAGTTGTTCATTAATTTTGTCAATCTCATCCCATTGTTTTTTAAGTCGGTCAATGGTTAAGCCGTGGGCATAATGGACTGATTGGGAATGGTCGGTGATAGCAATATATTCATAGCCAAGTTGGAGAGCCATTTCTGCCATTTCTTTAATTGTGGCAGTGCCGTCCGAGTAATTGGAATGGACCTGCAGGTCACCTTTAATATCAGTGAGTTTAATTAGTTGGGGGAGTTGATTTTTCATTGCGGCTTCAATTTCACCCCGGTCCTCCCGTAATTCCGGAGGTACCCAAACCAGTCCAAGCGCTTTATAAACTTCTTCTTCATTTTTACCAGCAATCATCTTTTTACCACGAAAGACACCATATTCCGAGACCTTTAGACCTTTATCTTTGGCTAAGGTCCGAAGTTTGATGTTATGGGCTTTGGAACCAGTAAAATATTGTAAAGCCGCACCAAATGACTTTACCGGCACAATCCGAATATCAACTTGCCTTGCCGCAGCGCCGGTCCCAATTATCACCGAACCCTTGGTATCGCCAGCGCTTAGAACTCGACTAACTTTAGGATATTTGATGAAGTGGTTAACAATTTTGGCACCATCTTTCCCAGTAACTAATATATCAATATCACCAATTGTCTCTTTCATTCGGCGTAATGAACCGGATGGTTCGACTGAGACGACTTCGGGCGATTTTTTTAAATAAGCGACAACCTCTTCAGCAATCTTTAATGCTTCATCAATTGGTATGCGGGCAGTAGTCTGCTCATAGATTTCAATCCCTTTTTTAATATTCTCGACCTTCTTTTCGCCCATTCGGAAGAGTTTTGCCAAAGAGCCATCTTCAATTACTTTTTTTAAGTCCGCCAGATTATTGACACCTAATTCTTTATGAGCGAGCGCCAGAGTTTTCGGGCCAAGGTTTTGGATATTAAGTAATTCCAAAAGGGATGGTTCAATCCCGGCAAGTGCTTCTTCGTATTTTTTCATCTTACCGGTCTTAAGATATTCGTCAATCTTTTTGGCAATACCTTCGCCAATTCCGGGTATTTTTTGGAGTTCGCCCCGCGCGGCAATTGATTCGATATCTTCAGTCAATTCTTCTAAGGCGCGGGCGGCCTTGCGATAGGCGATGACTCGAAACGAGAGTTCGCCTTTATACTCTAAGGCATCGGCGATACGATTGAAGATGAAGGCTAATTCTTGATTTTTCATAAGTCCCGAAGCCATGTAATAACTAAGAGTTTAAAATTGTTTCCGCCTCTGGCGGATTCAACTTATTTTACCTTAGCAATTTTACCAAGACGGGAAAAGTTTTTACCTTTGACTAATACTAAATAAATTCCTGAACCCACTTCCCGATCTTTAGAATTTTTGCCATTCCAATAGATTTCCTTATTCCCTATTGCACTGAACTCAAACTTCTTTACTAATTCACCACTCAAGGTATAAATATAGACCGTAGGTTCTTCGGTAGACGGATAGTCTAAATAGATATAACAACCGGTTTCCGAAAAGAACGGATTCGGTTTGGCAAATGGTTCGGCATAACTACTAATCGTAATTTGGCTGAATTGGCTAACATTGCCTTTGTTACCGAAACCGTCAATCGGTGTTACTGCGTATTTATAGATTGCTTTCGGTAGGTTATAAATCGTAAAAGATGTTTCCGGATAATCGGCAATAATAGTGCGTTTCTGACCCAACCTAAAGATTCTTATATCGTCAATATAAATTCCTTCGGATATAATTGAACTATCAGAAGTGAAATGGAAACGAATTCGACAACTGGGATAATTGGGTAGAAAATAACGGAATTCGGTCCAGCCCGTGACTGAGCCATAAACTGAATCAATCTTATGCCATTGGCTATCTTGGGTTACTTCCAGATACAAGATATCACGCTTGAACTGACTGTTAATAAAGTTCTCTTCGGTATTATAATAACAGTAGAAAGAAAGTAACCCACCGTTGGGGATAGCGATTGAATTTCGCAGTTCCAGCCGCGCATCTAAATTATTGGCATTACCAGAGAAAAACGAGTAAGGTGGTGAATGGACGCATCCGCTCGAGAAACTAAAAGCGGTGGTATCCCAATAACTGATGTTCTCGGCTTGGTCAAATAGAATTACTGTGTCATAAGCGATTTCGGTCAATTCATATTTGACACCAGCAAAATCATAGACCGCATCCCAATAGATTGTAAAATTATTCTTACCACCAACTTTGGAAAATCGCACTTCGGTCATTGGTGGTTTTATATCATCGCTCTGGTAATATTGATTTAAGAATTCTAACCAGCCCGTCGTGTCAGCAAAACCCAAATTCTGATAAAATGCGTAGCGCTTTTGGTTTTTAAAAGACCAATAATTATAAGGGAACCAAATCGAAAGCCCATAAGCGTTCGGATAAAATGTCTGGGTGCTTCTTGCGCTTATTACCAGACTATCATATTTTTGTAATACTTGTTGATAACGACCTTGGGCGATTGTTTGCGTTTTCCCCAAGAAATCTTTTAGGTCAATCAAGTCATCGCTCGGCCGCGGTGGGCGAATTTCAAAACTGGTGGCAAAAGTCTGAACCGTATTGCGCGCCTGCACAAAGATACTATCAGTGGCAAAAGGTTTAATATATTTTAGTAAATCGCTCAAACCAGTGCTGAAATCGTCTAATTTGGTCAAATCAATCGCTGAAAGCGTCACATCGGCAAGTCCTTCGTAATAATCCGAATAAACCTGAACAATTGCTTGCCCAAATTCTTTGGCGGTAAGTTCCGGTTGGGTAACAACTGCGGTTAACACTGCCGAATAAGGTAAACCACCCAGTGGCACTAAGGCTTCGGATGCAACCAGGACTTCAACACCATCTTTCACTTCATAGGCAACTTCAATCCCGCCCATCAAGCAGGCGTCCATAACCAAAAGACTTAATTTCTTACCCAAGATTCTCCTTACTTCAGTAAGCAGGCGATTCAGTTCGCCATTAGTCACGCCAATCGAGTCGCCATCAGTTTCGTCATAGATGATTGAACGCTGCGGCCCAACGAGGTCTTGACTCTGTTTTGGCATCGGAAACCAGCCGCTACCATGGTCCCAAAGGATTAGGCAGTATTTATTCGCTGGATAAGAAGACTTACAATAGCGAATGAAATCTAAAGCAACTGCCAAATCTGCCATATTCTTTTCACCCAAATCGGCAATTAGTTTTAGTGAATCTTGTTCAATCCGATATCTTCGGGTCGAAGGGTTAGGGTCGGGAGGCAGATTGTCAACCTGAACAATCACCGCTACTTGAGGGGTTGAACCAACTGCGGTCATTTCAGTTAGGTCTTCATAGACCTGTGGACTCATTCCATTGTCACCACACATATACACCATAATCGTCCAATCTCGAGCCGAGATTAGCGAGAAAACCAAAGTGAAAAGTAGGGCGACTCTTTGTATCAGTTTACCAAATTTTTGCCACCGAAACATTTTGATTGTTACTTCAATCATATTAAATAATTTGTGTCGGTTGTCAACCCTAAAAGAAAAAAGCAAAGCTCATTTGAACACCCCACTAACTCACTGCTTACTCCTCACTGCTCACTACCCAAGCCCTTGGCGCCTATTAAACAGAAGCAAAGTTTGATGGCGGAAATCATTGATGAAGGATTGGCAATTCCTTTGCCCGCAATGTCAAAGGCACAGCCGTGAAGTGGTGAAGTGCGAGGATATGGTAACCCTAATGTGACATTAACTCCTCTATCTCGGGCTAATAATTTTATCGGTATCATGCCTTGGTCATGATACATCGCCACAAAACCATCAAATTTTTCGATTAACTCACTAATCGTATCCGAAGGAAATGGACCTGCCACCGTAATGCCTTTTCTCCTTGCCTGTTTTATTGCTTGGAAGATTTTCTCCTCTTCGCCCTGAGAGAATTCGAAGGTGTGGGGGTTTAGACCAAAAACCGCAATTTTCGGATTAATTAATTTTTGATGGCTAATAAGGAAATCATTCAAAAGTAGAATCTTTTCCAGAACTGTGGTCTTGGTGATTGACTTAGCGACTTGGGATATCGGTTTATGGGTAGTAACAAAGATAATTTTCAATTGCGGCGAGTAGGCAAGCATCGCATAGCGTTGCACCGAGAAAGCCTTAGCCAAAAATTCGGTATGACCTGGATATTTAAAGCCCACCTTTATTAAGGATTCTTTACAAATTGGGGCAGTAACAATTCCTTTTAAGAGTCCAATCTTTAGTAGTTCAACTGCAACCTCTAATCCGCACAGCGCAACCTTACCACATTTTTTATCGGTCTTGCCTAATCGGTAATTGAACTTTGGGATAACATCAAAAACCAATGGTTCTAAATTCAATTTCAGTGCCAAACGTTCCTTCAAATCATCAAGCATCGCCAAAGACCCGATAATTCGAATTTTTGACTGAGCATTACGAATTTTTGCGACCGCTTTCAATACTATTTCGGGTCCAATTCCAGCCGGGTCGCCTAAAGTGATACCAATCATTAGTAATGGGCTAATGTCCCACTGCTTCTGGTCTTTTTATCAATAAAGGCAAAGACGATTAAACCAAATGCGACCCAAAGCACACACAAAATCAAAAGACGGAAAAAGGAAGTGGCAACCGAAAAACCCATTTTCTCACCAATTAAGAAATGGCGAACCGTTAAGATGCCATAAGTAGTTGGTAAAACCATCGCCACTTTTTGCATAACAATTGGCAACACCGCTAAAGGATAAGCGATCGGTGTGACAATCATTATCAGCGACGAAAGGGCTTCGGAGATAAGCCAACCCTGCTTAAAAATAAGAGTAAGACTGGCAATCATCATTCCCAATCCGTATAAAGCAATTAACATCACTCCAACTACCGCTAACGAAGGAACTATGCCACTGATATTGACCGAAAGTTTAAAGACCAAACTGATGACAATCAATTGTAAGGCAATCATCAATCCTTGATGCATTGTCGAATGGACCGCCATCCCTAAGGCATAGACCCATCTTGGCACGGGTGCGGCAAAAACCGCTTCTAATGTCCCCCAATACTGCTCTTTGCGCAAGGAAAATCCCATTGCCCAAAGTGCCATATTGAGAAAACCGATGAAGATATAGCCAAGGGTCACAAAGGTTATTAAATCACCGGTGCCGGTAAGTTTTTCTAAACTTTGGGAGTTTCTGCCCCCAACCAAAGCTATCCCATATAAAAGATAAGGCAAGACATAAACCAAAGGGTCAATCAGTCCACGTAAAAAATCGGCTTTATAAGTCAATTCAATCTTCCACTCTTTAATATTTTCAGCCCAGATTGCCCGCAGGTAGTGGAAAAAAGTTTTCATCAATACTCCGACATCGTTCCAGCCTTTTTGGTTCGAAATTCGAGTTTATTAAACAAAAGATACCCACCACCGATGAGAACAACATCCATTATCAAAAGGATTAAAACAATCTGCCAAAGGTTTACCACATTTTTATTCAATAGGATAATTGCCCGAATTGCCACCAAGGCATAAGTCAATGGGATAAAGGCGCTGACAATTTTGGTTATTGGATTAACCTCGACCGGATAACGAATCGGTGAAAATAAGAAGAAAACCCACTCTAAGGTATGAACCCAGCCGTGAACTTCTTTAATCAGCAAAGTAAAGCCAGCAAAGGCGATAGCAAAACCATAAAAACCAATCACCAAAAGTACGACAATCATCATTAAGGGGAACAATTTATTAAGAGTGAGATTCAAGCCAAAAAAGATCGTTGCCAACGTGGCTTGAAAAGCAACCATTACCGTCGCATATAAGAATTCGGCTAAGGTCTTACCAATTAATATCACTAAAAGGCTGGTTGGTGCAACGATAATATATTCTAAGGTCCCCCAGTAAGTCTCTTCACGTAAAGAATTACCCACACCCCAGAGACCAGAAAAAATATAAGTCGAGACCATTGCCCCAATCAAGACAAATGCGATGTAGTTTTCGGTGCCGGTAAGTTGGGCAAATGGTCCTGATGCCATACCACCCACCAAAGCCTTACCTTGGAAGATATAAGGAATGACCCATATCAAAGGAAAAATTGCCCAAAAGAATAGAAGAATTTTATAAGAGAACCAGATTTTGGCGGTCTTTTTTATCTCCGCGCCAATGATACTTAAATCGGCAACGAACCTATTCCGATTCATTATTGGTTTGCGCCTCTCGGGTATCCTCTTTAAGCGAAGTCCCGGTTAGATAAATAAAGACATCTTCTAAAGTCGGTTCTTTCACATCAATTGCCAAAATCTTGGATTCATTTCGTACCAGTTCGATAACATCGGAAAGAATTGTCTCTACCCGCTGGGCAATTATTTTAAGAGTTGCTTCGCCTTGGTTGTTAAGTAAACTAATCTTTTCAATTGTGTTAATTTTCCCAAGTTCCGTCTTCAGTTTTGCTTCACTCAGATTCCCTTTCAAGCGTAACTCTAAGACCTCGGTGTGCGGTATTTCGTGTTTATACTCTAAGGGGGTCTTGACATCAATAATCTTCCCCCGATTGATAAAAGCGATACGTTCACACAACTCATCAGCTTCATCCATATAGTGCGTGGTCAGAAGAATCGTTTTACCTTCCCGTTTTACCAATTCCTCTTTAATGAAGCTACGAATGAACCGGGCAAATTGTGGGTCAAGGCCTAAGGTCGGTTCATCTAAGAGTAAGATTTCGGGGTTATGTAACAAAGCCCGTGCCAGTGACAGTTTCTGTTTCATTCCGGATGAATATTTTTCGACTCGTTCCTCAGCAACATCTTTCAGACCCAATAACTCTAAGAGATAATCAATTCGTTTGTCGCGTTCTTTTCCGACCAGACCGTAAAGGGCAGCAAAAAAGTTGAGATTATCCCGTCCGCTCAGTTTCCAATAGAGCGTTCTTTCTCCACTGGTTAAAAGTCCAATTTTTCTTCGGGCTTCCATACTTTGCTTTAAGACATCCTTGCCAAAAATCGTAATTTTCCCTTCATCGGGGATTAAAAGGGTAGCGATGCAACGAACTAAAGTTGTCTTACCCGCACCGTTCGGACCTAAAAGTCCAAACAGCTCGCCTTTTTGAATTGTGAAACTGATATGGTCGCAAGCGGTGATATAATGGCGGGCAAACCCTTTACCCCGCTTGAACCGTTTCACCACATTATTAACCACAATACCCATAATCTTTAACCAAGTGCTTGTTGGATTGCATCTAACATCATATTGGCGCTTTTATCCCAAGTCAACCGATTTGCCCATTCGACACCATTCTGACCGAGCCTATTTCGTAAATTTTCGTCATCTAAGAGCAGTTCAATCTTTTGGGCTAATTCCTTAATGTTGCCGTATTCATAAAAGAGTCCGGTCTTATTCTCAAGTACAGAATCAACTAAGCCGGGCACTCGGGAAGCGATTGCTGGTGTACCACAGGCGTTCGCCTCCATCACGATTAATCCCCAACCCTCTTTGATTGAATTTTCCACTAAAAGCGCGGCTCTTTGATAAGCCAAAACCTTTTCCGATTCCGGTACATAACCAGTAAAAGTCACAATATCATCTAAACCAAGTTTTGTGCTCAGTTCTTTAAGTCTGGGCAGGTCATCACCATCACCCAAGACCATTACCCTAAAATCCTTTCGTTTTTCTTTTAGAAGTTTGGCTGCCCAGAGCAAATGGTCAGTAGATTTATAGCGTTTTAACCTACCAACATGGACGATTAACTTTTCGCCCTTTTGGCTAAAATCAGGATGAAATTTCTTAGTATCAGTTCCTGGGGGAATGACCATAATTCGCGAAGCCGAAATTCCAAACCGCAAAAGCGTGAAATCCGAGTACATGTCGAGCATGCCCGGATAGGTGTGCCCCAGAAAACCGATGCGCGCCCGGCGGAGCGCCCGCACGAC
>JBDRUX010000085.1:0-9780 GCA_039801565.1 Caldifarciminota bacterium | reverse complement strand
CAATTTATTACACCGATACGCTCTTGCTACCGAAAAAGATGTGACCGATTAGTGGATGGATTGATTAAATTGGGTTGGCAAGTACAACGACCATTGGCAACCTTTTTCGTTTGGATTAAAATTGCCGAAGTTAGCCCTTTTTTACTGCGTTCTTTGCAACTTAACCCGACAGTTGATTCAACGACTTTTGTCAAGAATCTGTTTTCCGCAACAAAAATTATTGCGACACCGGGACGAGGTTTTGGAAAATATGGCGAAGGCTATATTCGACTGGCTTTGTGCTGTCCAGAAACAGTGATTAAACAAGCCTTGAACCGGTTAAAACAACTCCCAAATGAACCATTTAAATGATGTTGAACTTTTTAAACCACCCTAAATTTTTAACATAAAATGGCTCTGATTGTGCAAAAATTTGGTGGTAGCTTATTGTCTAGTCTAAAAAAAATTCGCCAAGTGGCAAAGCTAATTGCTCAGAACAAACAAGCGGGCAATCAGATTGTCGTAGTGGTATCAGCAATGGGTGATGAGACCGATGAGTTAATTGAGTTAGCATCAAAGTTATCCCCTCAGCCGCCAAAACGGGAATTGGATATGTTACTGACCGCAGGAGAAAGAAAATCGTTGGCATTACTGGCGATTGCTCTTGACCGATTGGGTTACGAAGCGGTATCTCTTACCGGCTCGCAAGTTGGCATCCTCACCGATGATAATCACACCGATGCCCGGATAATTAGGATTAAAGGTTTCCGCTTGAAAGAAGCGCTCGGTTTGGGTAAAATTCCCATCGTGGCTGGATTCCAAGGGATGAGTCAAAGCCGAGAAATCACAACCTTAGGCCGAGGCGGTTCGGATATCACCGCGGTGGCACTGGCTGCTTGGCTTAAGGCAAATGTAGTTGAACTTTACAAGGATGTGGATGGAATTTTTACTGAAGACCCAAAAGAATTTCCTGCCGTAAAACATATCGCCAAGATTTCTTACGATGAAATGTCGGAATTGACTCGAGCCGGCTCCCAGGTCTTACAGCCACGGGCATGTGCCCTGGCGGCAAAATATAATTTGAATCTGAATATAAAATCAATGACTGGAAAAGGAACAATCGTGACCGATAATAAAATTTTGGAAAAACCAGTGGTAAGGGCAATTACTCACTCCAAAAATTTATGCCGATTTTCTTTGATAAAAGTGCCCCAACAAAAATCTACGGCAGTGCCTATTGCTCAAGCGGTATCAAAATTAGCACAAGCAAAAATACCTTTTGTCTTTTTTGCTCATGGCGTGCCAGTCCAAAATCACTTCGACCTTTCTTTCATCATTCCTAAATCAGCTTACAGCGAAGCGGAAAGAGTCCTGTCAAAGATTAAAACTAAATTGGACGCTAAAGAACTCTTCATTCAAAAAAATCTTGGTTCAGTTTCGTTAATTGGTGCTGGTATCGGCAGCAATCCCCAAACTATAGCAATTCTCTTTAAAACCTTACAACAACTTGGTATCCATGTCGATGCTTTTTCGACTGCTGAATCGCGGATCACTTGTTATTTTCATCAGAAAGACTTAAAGCGTGCCATTGAACATTTGCTTGACCGATTTCGATTAAATGACTTGAATCTTTTAAGTTCTTCAAAGAGTTCCAGAAAATGACAAAACAAATTGTTGAAGCACTGCTCTTTGCGGCTAATACACCATTAAGTTTAAGCCAATTGGCAAAGTTAGCAGGCAAAGAACCTTTTGAAATTATTATGGCGATTGATTCACTGAATCAAGAATACGAAACTACCGGTCGAACCTTTCGGATTCATCAAGTGAGTGCTGGTTATCAGCTCTATACCCTACCCGAATTTGGACAATGGATAAGGGAACTTTTACAACCGAAGCATCGGGTTCGACTATCAAAGCCGAGTCTCGAAGTCTTAGCAATCATTGCTTATGAGCAACCAATCACAAAACCGGAAATTGAAAAATTGCGTGGAGTTGATTCATCAGGACCGATTATGACCCTTTTAGAGCGCAAACTGATTCAGATTGATGGTCGAGCAAAACGACCCGGCAATCCATTTCTTTACCGGACCACTAAAGAGTTTTTAAGGTATTTTGGCCTAAATGACCTAACCGATTTGCCACGAAAAGAAGATTTAGAAGAATTTCTTTCTCACCGTGAAGAAAGCGAACCATCGGCAATCGTGACAAGTGAAACTTTAGAAAAATCAGCTGAAACCTGTCCCGATAATGGGTCTAGATCAATAAATGGCAGCAATTAAATTCCCACCCTCGGCGGCTTTAATCATTGGCGTAATAACCAAAAGCTTAGAAATTATGCCAACGGTAGAGGCATTATTGAAAAAAACATTTGGGCCGATTGAACACAAAAGTCCAGTGATTGACTTTGATTTCACGGATTATTATGAGGTGGAGATGGGTAAAAACTTGTTACGACTTTGGCTCAGTTTTGCTGACTTGGTAGCGCCAGACCAATTATTAGAGATTAAACTTAAGACAATAGAAATTGAAGAACAGTTCAAAAATCCACCGGCGGTTGGCAACCGAATGGTCAACCTCGACCCTGGTATTCTCACCTTATGTAATCTAACTTTAGCCACCACCAAGAACTACTATCATCGGATTTATTTAGGCAAAGGCATCTATGCCGAAGTAACTTTGGTCTATCGGCATAAGAATTTCGAACCTTTGGCGTGGACCTATCCGGATTATCGAACACCTTGCGCCTTTGAATTTTTGAAAAAAGTTCGCAACACACTTCTCAAGAAAAATTTCGGACCGACAGCCTTGATTAAAAATTGAACTATTTCGAACCATTTGAATTCTTTAAAACCTTTGAGCAATATTGGGAGGTAATATGAAATCACGATTTATCAAGGAAGAAATTCGCTACACCGGCGAGCAACTCCATTCTCTTTACGCCTACGACACATTCGGAGTCACGGGTGATTCGATAGTCGCCTTCATCGGTGCCTACGATGTCTCCTTGCGTGAGATTGTTGACTTAGAAGACCTAAAATCATCAAAACGACTTGTTTCGCCAAAGATGCTTCACTTCATTGCCGAACATTTCGATGTTGATTTAGAAAAGGCAATTTTGCGCCAATATCTCCTGATAATGATAATTAAAGAAATTTTAAATGAAAAAATGGCAAATTTAAAAATAACGCGTATCGGTACGGATTTATTCGACAACGATGCCAAAGTAGCAATTTCAACCGCCACTGCCTCCCCGGTCTCTTCGCTTATCCATGTTGGTGTAAATATTGTAAGTCAAATTGATTCACCAATTAGAACTAAAGGCTTAGCCGATTATAAAATTGACCCAGTCGCATTTGCTGCGGAAGTGATGGACCGCTACACCAAGGAGATTGAACGCGTTAGTCAAGCCCGCTGTCGGATTCGTTGGGTTGAATAAGAAATGAATGAGATAAAACGATTATTCGTAACCGGTCTTATCACTATAATCCCAATCGCCATAACAATTTTTATTTTCTATTTTTTCATTTCGTATTTAGGTTCTTTCTTTCGACCGATATTAGCTAGTCACCCGATATTGCACCGTTTACCAATGCCGCTCCTCTCGGTTTTTGGTTTTGTTCTGTTTTTAGTAATCATAATAGCGGTTGGTGGCTTAACCGAAGGTTTGGTTGGACGGTGGTTCTTGCGCCTGATTGATGACGCCTTAGCGCGCATTCCTCTGGTGCGTGGCATCTACAGTTCAGCCCGTCAATTTACTCAATCTATCTTCGTTGATAAAAAATCGCTGCGTAAAACGGTTTTGGCTGAATATCCCAGAAAAGGTTGTTATACAATTGGATTTTTAATGGTTGAGGATAAAATTGACTTAGGCAATAATCGAAAAGGTCTCTTCATCTTTTTTCCGGCCACACCCAATCCAACCACTGGCTGGCTTGCTTTAATACCCGAAGAAGAAGTAATCGAGACCGACCTGCCAATTGAGCAGGGATTGAAATTGGTTGTATCCGGTGGGATTGTGTTGCCCGAGACGATTAAAAATTGGCAAATCAAGGATAAAAAATTTAGTAAGGGAAGCACTTAAAACCAACTTCAGCACCCTATAAAATTCGATTGAATTAATGGCTTGGTTCAGGTTTTTGTAATTTGGCTAAGCGGTTACGGGCAATGCTGGAATAGACGGAATTTGGATATTCAACAATTAGTTCTTCTAAGGCACGTTGATACCGAGTGACATCCTTTAACCTTTCCTCATAAATCCTCGCCTCTTCCAACTTCGCTTTGGGCAAAAGAGTGCTATTAGGAAATTTGGTCTGCAATTCCTTTAAGGCACTTAAAGCTAAATTCGGCTCTTTTTGAGCAAGATAGAATTCGGCTAATAACAGAAAACTATGTTCAGCGATTTTATCTCGCTTTTGAATTAATTTTTGTGCAATCCTAATTCCTTCGTCATAATTACCTAAGACAAGGTTGAACGAACTTTTGGCAAAATCAGCTAAATTTTCACTATCTTCGGCTATTAAGACACCAATTGATAGGGCATCATTTAAAAATGGACTGGTCGGAAAATTGCGACTGAGCTCTTCAATAAATTTTTGGCACGAGTCAAAAACGGCTTCATAAAAATAAATTTGAATCAAGAAAAAAAGTACCTGGTCAGTTTTTTTTACCATCTGATTAAGATATTTTTTCGCTTCGTTCAATTGTCCAAGATGGATTAAAGTCTTAACCAGTCCGTAATAGGCTTCATCGGAAGGTCTTTGTTTAATAACGAAAAGATAATTTTCTTTTGCCGAGCGATAGTCTCTTAATTCAACTTGTAAATTAGCCAATTCGAGTGGGGCAGGAATGGAAGATTCCTGTTTTAAGACCTCCGTCGCTTCGGCTAATTTACCCAATTTGCGTAAAACCCTCGCCGCATCAGTCCATTGCTCCAACTCTTGATAAATTTGACAAGCCATTTGGTATTCCTCTTGTTCTTCACAATAATGGGCAAAATTATTAAGTTCGGTTATTGAATTTAAGGATTTTAGTACCGCCAAAGCTTCGCCGTAACGCTTTTGGAAAAGATAAAGTTTACTTAACAGCCTTGCTTTTAATTCCCGGTTGGACAGGCCCGAAAGAAGTGAAAGAACCGAAGCTGGATTAGCTTTGGTAAGATAGATTTTAAGTTTTGGTTCCAAGTTAACTAATTGTGCTGGATTTTTGTTGATGAACTGGACAATTTCTTGAGTCGCTTTGGTATAATCGCCAACTGCTTCATATAAATCAATCAAAGTTAGTTCGTAGCCAAAACGGTGCGGATTTGATTTACGATAGTCGAGCAAAAGCCGAATCGCCTCTGAATACAAATTCGCTTGGCGTAAAATTATGATTACTCGACCGATATAGTCAGAATTTAGTGCCAAAGCCTGCCTACAATAATCAACACCAAGTTTCTTATTGTCCAGTTTCAGGTAGGCTTCACCAATCGCAACCATTATCTCGGGTGAGTTGGGATTTTTCTTTAACAATTCTTGGGACACGGTTAAAAATTCCTTGAATTCACCCAAACCGAAACTGATTCGATAGAAGCTACTATAAACCGAAGGGTTAAAAGGTTGTTCGGTGAGATAGGCTTGGTAAATCGCTTTGGCTAAAGCTAATTGGCCACTTGCTTCATAGCGTCGAGCAAGGTTTAAATCCAAAGCAAAATCGAAACTAACAAATAAAAATATTAAAAACAGAACGCAGTCAATTTTTTGTTTCTTAGGTTTTGGTCTAACCACTAACAACCAATTACTACCAACATATCGGCATAGCTGATTTAAGAGGGGAAAAGGGAAATTCCTTAAGAACTTGCCTTCGTCGAATCGGTTATTCATTTATTAGCGATTCAAAATAGAGTCGAATTAGATACTCGTAGTCCTTGGGATAGCCTTCTTTTAAACCTTGGAGTAATTTTTCGCGTAAGAATTTCTTTCGTTCACCCAAATCAGCTGGTAGGGTTGGATTTGGTGGCACTGGATAGTCTTTACCAATTTCGCGCTCTCTTTTTTCTTTAAATTCGCGCCGACGTACGCTCCGCTGAACATCTAATAGCCGGTTTAAAATCTTCTCTTGACGCTGAATTAATTCTCGGGTTATGACCAATTCCGATAAATCCCGTTCGACTTGTTTCATCTCTTCAATTACACCGTCCAAACTACTCGTTAAACCGGGCTCAGTGCCTAAACTTTTTCTTATTTCTTCTAAGGTTTGACGGAGCGCCCGTTGTTTTGATAAGATCCGTTCAATTTGTGCCAACTGTTGTGGGGTTAGTCCACCAGGGGTTGGGATGGGTAGTGGAATCGCACCCAGTTCCTGATTCAACATCATCTGTTCGGCAGTCAAGCGGGATAATTGCTCTAAGAGGTTCTCCAACCCACCGCCAAAACCACCACCCTTTTGGGCTTGTGCCAGCGTATTTAAAATCCTTGCGGTTGTCGCATCCAGACCCGAACGGGCGGACTGCATCATCCGACGCGCCTCGGGCAAATTATTATTTTGTAGGCTATTGGCAGCATTTGTCATATTAAGTAATGAACGAATCAGGTCTTCATTGAGATTGGGTGGAATCTTGATACTCTTTTGACTTAAGACAGCAAGACTTTCGGCAAGAGCGCGACTTGCTTCTTCTAATCGCTTCTGGGCACCGGCAAGTTCCGACAGATTGTAATCCTTATTGAGAAGATTTTCTAATCGTTCTTGTTCCTGCGATAAGGCAATTAGACTTCGGGCTGAATTGAGCAGGTTTTCACTGATCACCTGCGAACGTTTATCTTTCAATTTTTGGCTCAAAGTACTCAAGGCATCTTTGATTCCGGCTAAATCCTTTAAAAGTTTTTGGCTTTGCTTTTGGGCTTGACCTTTTTCACCTTTTTGTAAGGTTTGACTTAACTCTTGCGCTTGCTCGGAAAGTTCCAATTTTTCTAACTCTTCTGCCAATTTCATTAACTCTTCGCTGATTTCCTTATCACTAAAGGTCTTACTCAAATCCGAAGTCTCTTTTTCTAAACTCTCTAACCCCTCTTTAATTTTATTTTCTTCGGGTGCAAGTTTTTTTAAGTCTTCATTAAATTTATTCTCTAACTCCTTTTGTGCCTGGTATAATGCCTCAGCTTTTTTCGCTAAACTGGAAAGTTTTTCTTCTTCCTGAATATTCTTTAATAGTTCCACCGCCCGCTCAATTGCTTTTTTCAAAGTTTCTTGGGATAATTTAAACTGCTCAATCGCTGGTTTTAAATCGGCCGACGGTTTTTGGAGGGCTTGTGCCAAATTCCTTAATGCCTGTTTTAATTCTTCTGGTAAAAGTTCGGCAAGCAGGTTTTCTAATTCCCGCAACTTTTCCAAAGACTCTTTATCCAACATCAAACCTTCAAACATATTCTCTAAGGTGTTTCTTACTTCTTCTTTTAACTCTTCAATTTTATCTAATAATTGCTTCTGATTAGAAATCAAATTCTCTAACGATTTTTTCTCTTCCCAATCCAATTTCCGTTCCTTTTTCAATTCTTGGTCAATCCGTTCTAATTCCTTACCCAACTCTTCTTGTTCGGTGGCAAGTGGCTCTAATCGTTCTTGAGTCTCAGCGGTCTTAATTGTGGTTTGAGAATAGATTTCCGCAATAGTAGGAAATCGGATTGTAAATACTTCGCTGGCGGTCTTTTTTGGTCCCTGTACCGCATCATTATCCAAAACTGTCAAATAATAACGGATAAACTCACCAGGCATAAAGCCAAGATTAGTAAGGTCCCAGTAGTAGTAAGTAGTATCTTCAAGCCGTCCGCTCAAATTTTTGAGACGAATTTGTTTCTTTTCTTCGCCCTTCTCGTAATTAAGATTTAACTCGGTTAGACCATAATCATCTAAAGAATTGATACCAAGTAAAACCTTCATACTTACTGGTAAATCAATGTCGTGACCAGGCAAAAAGACTTTAATAAAAGGCGTCTCATCCGGCATTAGAGTAATTTTAAACAATTCCGGTTCATTCTCATCGCCGTCAATATCTTTTAGGCGAATCGTAAAATTAACATCCTTCTTGGCGACGAAACTACCGAAGAATTTTTTCTCAGAAAAATTGAGTGGTATGAGGGTTGAATCGGAAAACAATAGCTTAGCACTGGCTAAATTATTCTCGGCGCTACCAGAAAGTTCAATCCTTGTGCCTGGCAGAACTGAAATCACCCGTGCTGTGGAATTGACTGAAGCCAAGCCAGTGTAAGGTGGGTAAATATATTTAAATGATAGGTTAGTTAAACCTAAAGGTTTTAAGAGCCCGATATGGTAAATTGGACTTTGGCGGCAGAAGACCTGAAACGAATAATCGAATTCTTTATCAGCAATAACTTCAATCCAACCTGATTGGTTGGTTAGATTGACCCGTTTTTTGCTAATAATACCATCGGTTAAATTTTTGCGGACGAAAATTGCCTGATTGAAATGATAAGGTGAATTGATTTTGATTGCCAAGCCAACTTTACTACCCTTTGCCACTTTATCGTTACCAGGTGTGATGAAAAATTCAATCGGGATTTTATTGGGGGCGAATGCCCGGTAAAAACCCAGTTGGGCTCGGTTGGGCAGAATGATATGGTATAGCCCAAGAATAACTAAAAGTATAACAAAGACCAATGCCACCTTTTTAGTCTTTTGGGTGTCAATCAGGCTCGTAATCGGTAATGGCGCCAATCGTTCTGCGGTATCTTTAATTACCGCATCAACCAACTCTAAAGAATAACCCTCTTTAGCATTAATGGAATAGAATGACAAATCTACTGCATTGACGAGATAGTCGCGTAATTGTGGAAAACCTTCTTCGATACGCCGGGCAACGGCAATGAGCGGTCTTTTGCGCCAAAGATTGCGGGCAAGGAAGAGAATTAGCGGTAATACCAGAAGTAAAAAAAGCGGGTGAATAAAAAATACTAAAACTACCATCAGCAAAAACAGAAGGCCAATGCCTAAGCCAAAAAGGAAAACCAATAGTTCGTTATAAAAATCTTTTCGGACGAAATTGCGTAAGGAATTGATGATTTCTTGTCTAAAATCCATTAAAAAATTATAGAACCTTTGTTTTTACAAGTCAAGGGTAAGGATTCGTTTCCAGGCTGTTTTGGCTTTTGAATTCAATCTCGCTTAGTTCAAAAAGTTTTGCTTAAGATAACAACAAGCTGAAGACAATTAAGAATTATTACAAGTTGGTTAATTTTTGATTTACTCGAAAGCAAATGATAAGAAAGATTGTTTCATTTCGTGGTCTGCCTGGCAAAGCATCAGCACACACTCCGCGTTGCACAACGACAATGAAATAAAAATATCGCTGAAAGGAATCAAGCCAGGAATTTACTCCTTGCAATACGGAACCGAGACCAAAAAGTTTCTGGTTGTGAAATAGTAAACGACTTAAACGATTGAACAAGTTTGAACCATTCTTTAACCCACCACCAAAATCACTGATGGTAGGGAGAATATGAGGCAGGAGAGGGAGTAGCTTACGAGGTAGCCTACGGGGCAGCCTACGTGGTAGCTCCCCAGGTTACTTCCCAAGTTGCCTACCGGGTTGCTTCTGGGGTCGCCTACGAACCCGCTCCCCAACCTGCTTCCCAACCAGCCCCCTAACCCACTCCAGAGGTAACTCCCCAAGCAACCTACAGGGTAGCTTAGGGGACTGCCTACGGGGTCACCCCCTATACGATACCCCCTCCCAAAGCAAAATTTCATATAAGAAATTAAATATCAAATAATTAAAAGAAATTTTGGCTTGATTTTTGCGTTACTTTT
>JBDRUX010000084.1:6333-9793 GCA_039801565.1 Caldifarciminota bacterium | reverse complement strand
ACTTGAGCCGGTAAGATTACTAATTTCATTTTGTACGTGGTCAATAATTCAGGGACTTTTATAGGTTAAAAATTATGGCAAGAACACGACGAAATAAGAACTTACAGAAATATTGACCACCTACTATGCTGGAACTCTTGTTGAAGGTTACAATTATCAGTATTTCGGGTGCTTTGGCGCCTGGTCCATTGACCGCAGCGATTGCTTCTGCCGGATTAAAGAAAGACTGGAAAGCGGGTATCCAGGCAAGTCTTGGCCATACCGTCGTTGAATTACCCTTGGTTATCTTAATTGCCTTAGGCGCGACAACTATCTTTAAGCATCCAAGGGCAAATTTCATCATCGGTATTCTCGGCAGTAGCTTTCTTCTTCTCTTTGGGCTATTAACCATCCGCGATGCGTTCTTAACTAATCCCAAAGAATTGGCTCTAAAAGATAAATCCCCATCGCCAATAATAATTGGTATCGCTCTAACCGGGTTGAATCCCTATTTTATTATCTGGTGGATTGGTATCGGTACACCATTAATAGCTGAGGCGGCCTTGAAAGCTGGTATTTTTGGTATCATTCTCTTATATCTTTTTCATATTTGGCTTGATTATGGCTGGTTAACTTTAGTTGCAACTTTCGCTTCACTTGGACGAGTGCGAACCAAACTCTATCGAATAATTTTATTAGTTTTAGGAGTAATACTCATTTGGTTCGGTATAAATCTATTTATAAAAACCCTCCCGCTCGGTGCTCAATTCTGATTGAAATCGGGTACTACCACCCCGAAGCAAAATTGTCACAGCACCATCATTCTTCAGGTTATAAATTTTAATTTCGTTACTCTTTACCAATTCTTGTAGCCAATTCAGTTTACCCCACCGCTCGGAAATAATTATAACCTTTGGTTTAATTGAATTCAATTCTCCTTTCCAACCAGTCGATTTGTTATATATAAGAAAAAAGATCACTGGAATTGAATCACCCGGCATTTTTAATTCATCCGAATTGTTAGCAAATAACATTGAAAACCTGTTGTAATTTACTTTTATCGCCAAGGAAGTGATATGACGACAAGTTAGTTCTAATGTTAAACCACAATTATTGAATTTTAAGACTTCGTCCCTATTCAGAGTAATAGGTTTATTATCCCAAGCCAAATTTTTATCTTGCGGAATTGCTTCAATTAAAATGGACAAGCCTTTGGGCAAAATAATCTTATTAATTCGGAACTCATTTTTTAGTGATTTAATACCTTGATAAACTTCAGAATGAGTCATAATTAATTGGTCAATTACCTTTATTCCCTTGCTCTTTAGAAAATTTAAAAGAATATCATTATTCCGACCTCCGGTATTGATTAGTAAATTCTTTCGATTCGGCAACTCAATCAATGTCGCATCGGAATATAGGTCTAAACAATAAATCTTAATTTGTGGTGGGCTAAAAAGCGAACCCCAAGCCCATAGATTTAGGCTCAAGAAAATGACCAGAAAAAATCCTTTTCGAATTAAAGGGCGATTGAGATGAAAAAGCATAAGAATTAAGATATAATAGAAAATAATTAGCAAAATCGAAGGCTTAGGCAAATCAACACTGGCAAAACTGAGGTTACCTAATTGATTAGTAATAAAGATAATGGCAGTAAGGGATAACCAAAGAACTTCGGCAAAGACCTTTGCCAAAAATGGCACCAACAAATGAAAGAAGGCAACGGTAAAAGCTAATGGTGTGGCAAGACCAACCAGTGGTACAACCAATAGATTGGCGAAAACAGTGATAACAGAAAGTTTGAAGAAATAATAAACTAATAATGGGCCAACACCAAGTTGGGCTGCCAATACCACTGCCAACGGTGCTAACAAATTACGCCGGATAAAGGTGAGCGATGTAATTCTACTCAAAATTCGATAGATTTTTGGTGCAAATAAGATTAAAGAAATTGTTGCCCCAAATGATAATTGAAAACTTATATCAAATAATGCTTGTGGTGAAAAAAGAAGGATTAAGATTCCGGCGATAAAAACTCCTTGCAGTGGTTCAGTTCTTCGCTCTAAGTAAAAACCAAGACTAGCAAAAAATGCCATCAAGCCTGCTCGAACTGCTGATGGTTCAAACCCGGTTACCCCAACATAAAGGAAGACAATTACTCCCAATCCAATCAAACACCAAAAGCGCCAGCGATGAAGACCAATTATGGAGAACAATAGGAGACAAATCCCAACCAAAATTCCAACATTCAAACCGGATACTGCCAAAATATGAGTGAGACCAGTGTTAGAAAAAGCGGTTTTAAGTTCCTTCGGCAAATCTTGTTTCTCACCCAAAAGAATGCCAGCATATAATGCCCGCTCCGGATTTATTAGATAGTGATTTATCACTTTAAAGAAATAACGGCGTAACGGGAAAATTAAGTACTGAATGACTGGATTACCCTTATTACCGGCAATTACCTTTACGCTATTCTTAGTCAAGCTAATAGTACCGAAAATTCCTTGCCGGTAGAAATATTTATTAAGGTCAATTAGATTAGGATTGCGAGGGAAATTGAGCGGTTCAATCATCCCTTGATAGGAAATTAAATCCCCATACTGAAGATTCACCTTATCTTTTTGACACCGACAATACAACTTACCGACTATTGAATAATCCTTTTCACCAATAACAATACTTTTTAGATTCAAGATGTACCGCGGCTGGTGTTCTCTTGTTACGGGTTCATCAATAATTGTTCCGATAACTGTGAGTGGCTTATAATATAGCCTTTCCAGCAAGATTGGTTTTTGAGCATTATGATTTAACGTTGCAACAAAAAAGATTACCAGATAGAGCGAATAACCCTTAGTTAAACGGACGAAAATAAATCCCGTTACAATGCCAACGATTAAATAAAATATTGGCAGGTCGAACCGTTCAGCTAAGATTATACCAAGTGCGAGAGCAATTAAGGTTCTTAAACCAGCATAACGCATCAAAATAAATGACGCCGGTGATTCAGTGTTGATTTATTTCGCAATTGCCGGAAATAATTCAACAATTTTCCTTATCACATCTTCTTTATCTTTATTTTCAATCCAGATAACTCCTGCTTGATATTTGAACCAAGTAAATTGGCGTTTGGCATAATTTTTTGATTTCTTTTTTGCTACCTTTATTGCCAATTCTAAGGAAATTCGATTTTTCACATAATCAAATATTTCTCGATAACCTATGGCATTGAAGGCATATAAATTCTCATCATAACCCATATCAATCAAATGCTTCACTTCTTCGACTAACCCTTGTTCAATCATCATATCAAACCGTTTTTCAATCCGCTCGTAGAGTAAATTTTTTGGAATGAAAAGCCCGATATAAAATGGATAATATTTTGTTTCGGTTGGCGAACGTTTTATCATTTCGGTTTTGGTTCTACCAGTCAAAAAGTATATTTCTAATGCCCTAATAATTCGTTGCCGGTCGTTAGCATGAA
>JBDRUX010000084.1:0-6323 GCA_039801565.1 Caldifarciminota bacterium | reverse complement strand
ATCTTTTTTAATTGTTCATAAAGTTCATTCAAAGGACGTTTTTGTAGTTCGGCGCGCAGTTCAAGGTCAGGTTTCGGGGCTTTAAAAAATGGTTGAAATAACGCCTTCAGGTAAAGACCCGAACCACCAACTAGGATAAATTTTTTCCGTTGTTCATTTAAATTCTCAATGACTTTAGTTACATCCCGCACAAAATCGGCGGCGCTATAAAGTTCATTGGGTTTGACCAAATCAATCATATGAAAATTCACTTTTTGTTGCAATTCAGTACTCGGTTTAGCAGTACCAATATCTAAGTATTTATAGATTTGGCGGGAGTCAGCTGAGATGATTTCCAAATTATATCTTTGGGCCAACTCAACTGCAATTTCCGTCTTACCAACGCCGGTTGGTCCGACCAATGTTAGAATCGTCTTGGGTGCTTTAAGCTCGACCGAATCGTTTTGCCAGGTCATCGAGGGTGACTTTAATTATTACGGGTCGACCATGGGGGCAAAAATAAGGTTCAGCGCAAGCGAATAGCCGATTAATTAACGACTCCATTTCCGCTGCGGTCAGCCTTTGACCTGCTTTCACGGCTCCTTTACAGGCAATCAATTTCGCTATCGCTTCGCGCTTTGAAATATCCTTTTTCTCAAGTTTGCTCAATTCTTGAAATAACTCAACAATCTCCTGTTTACCTAAATAAGTTCCCGCTGGTATCGATTCGACCACGATTGTCCGACCACTAAAGATTTTTGCTTCAATTCTCATTGACGATAATATCTCTGCTATTTCTTGAAAGATGGCAAATTCTTCCGGTTTCAACTCAATTATTATTGGGAAAAGCAAACCCTGAGAGGCGCCAACGGCTTCTTTCTTTAATACTTCTTCATAGATGATTCGTTCGTGTGCCGCGTGTTGGTCAATGATACAGTAGCCAGATTGGACTTGGGCAAAAATGAAAGAATTATGCAACTGCCAGAATCCCGGTATAACTGGCTCATCCGCAACCAGACGCTCTTGAAAATGTAATTCACTTTCTGGCATTGTTTCCGATTTTTTTATGCCCAAAGTTTTGCGCACCGCTTCTGACACAAAATCGAATAAGAATCGTTCGTCAACAAACTTTACTTCTTGTTTGGTCGGATGAATATTGACATCTAAATTTTCCGGATTAGTGGTAATAAATATAATAAAATTCGGATTATTGCCCCGCAAGGTTGGACCATAACCTTCATAAATTGCCTTGAGCACAGTTCGATTCCGCACTGGACGCTGATTAAAAAAAATCTGTTGGATTTCATAAACTGCTTGGGCTTGACTCGGTTCAGTTAGGAATCCACTGATCGAAAGTATTGGATGAGTAACACTAACTTCGATTAGACTATCAACCTGATATTGATCCATTAATAATTCAAGACGTTCTTTGACCGAATTGGCTTTCGGTAAAACTAACAACTCTTTGCCGTCGCTTCGCACTATAAAATGAATGCCGGGATAAGCTATTGCATAACTTTTAATTGTCTCAATAATCAACTTCAACTCATAGTTTTCTGATTTCAGAAATCCGCGGCGTACGGGTAGATTGTAAAAGAGACTTTCAACACTGACCGTGGTACCTTTGGCTCGGGCAATCTCTTTAATCTCTTTAATAACTCCACTGTGGACTTCTAAGAAATTACCAGTTAATGCAGAATCAGTATTAGTTTCGATTTTCATTCGGGCGACCGCAGCAATTGCCGCTAATGCTTCACCCCGAAAACCCATTGTCTTTAGTTGTAATAGGTCGTCAATCGTATTGAGCTTGCTGGTGGCGTGACGATTGACCGCTAAACACAAATCTTCGCGGTCCATCCCGATTCCATCATCAATTACTCGAATCAAGTCCTTGCCGCCTTGCCGAATTTCAATCGTAATCGTAGTACTATTGGCATCAATTGAATTTTCGATTAATTCTTTAACCACGGACGCTGGCCGAGTAATCACCTCACCCGCGGCAATCTTCCGAATCGTTTCTTCAGCTAATAATTTAATTCGCCCCATCTTAGTTTAACCAGTTTTCAAAATTCATTCGTAGACTTCGGCTAAGGGAAACCGCATTCCATCGTGAGCAGCTAAAACTTTAACTCCGGTCGCTTCGGTCAACTTTGCCGCTAATTCCCAAGGCTTGGCTCGAATTACTGTCATCCCAAAATGATTTAGAATTGCTACTTTTGGTTTCATTGCGGAAATAATCTTTTTGGCATCGGGGATTGCGAGGTGGTCCAATTCCGACTCTTTGGCTCGAACCACATTGATAATTGTTAGGTCCGAGGTATAGATTTTTGCTAATTCGGGAAAATAGCGGGTATCGGCGATATAAGAAATTTTAACGCGACCGGTATCAAATAAAAAACCATAAGTCTCAGAATGATGTCGGTGCCGGATTGGTGTAGTAAACTTAATATTAGCGAATTTATATTCACCTTGTTCGTGTAAAACTACAATTTCATTCAAAAATGGTCTTAAATAATGGTAAACGATAGGGTCGTCACCTTCTAAGGCATCTTTTGGACAGAAAAGAATTCCCCGTTTTACTGTGCCACCAGTAGTAATCGCTTCAATGATAATATTCACATCACCAGCATGGTCTAAATGGCGGTGAGATAAAAGGATTGCGGACAATTTTGTGGGGTCAAGTTTTGCTTTACTTTGGGTGATTCGAACCAATGAACCCGGACCCGGATCAACTAAGAAATTGGTGTCATTAATTGTAAACCAGATACCGCCCGAGGCACGAATTTGCTTAAAGACAACAATCCGGGCGCCACCACTGCCTAAGAAGATTATCTCGTCAGTAGCATTTTCTGCCATTCTGCTTTAAGATAAATCAAAAATTCCCGCTGTCAATAAAAAGATTAGCATCAGCATTGGATTTACTCTTATCGGGACTGGCTAATTACCTTTTCTTTTTGGCCTTGAATTAGTTTGTGCCGTTAATGCCAGTTCGGTCCACTTCTGTGCCAATTCATCTCGCCTGGGCTTATAAACTGTCTCATAGAAGTAGCGTTGGCACTGAAGCACTCCTTTATCATAACTTTTACAGATCTCAACCGCTTCTTTAAAGGCTTTTGAAAAAAATTTGCCGAACCTGGCTTCGATATTTTTCTCAAAAGCCTCTGGGGTTTGAATTTCACTTCCAATTGTAAACATAATTTTTCCATCCAATTCGATGCTATAAGCCATCTCATCACCCAAATACGTCACACCAAAAGATTGCCGAATCTTGGTTAATTTAGCTTCTGGTAGTGGAATTTTGAATTCTGGTGGTTTGGGCGGACCCGGTTTTGGCTTAAAAAAACCTTTCTTGGCTGCGGCATAAAAGATTGCCCGGTTCAACCCCCAACTTTTGGCACTGGCGATTGGCAGACCCAAGACAAAGGCTCGAGCAGCTTGTAGGGTCGCCATTACTTGAAATCGCCCAACTGCCATTCCATCCTCCTTTCAATCATATCCTTATTTTTCGCCAATACTCGGTAGCAATTGGGGCTAAAGGGGATAGAATATAAGGTGAAGATAGTTTCTTCAAGACTATCCCTTCCTGACCTTGTTGGGCAATTGCCCGAAGGTGTTCTTTTAGATTTACGACCGGTCGATATTCCATAATATATAATGGTGGTTTAACCTTAATTTGAGCGAGAATTTCTTTTCGTTCTTTTAAAGTCCGATTACCAACAAATTCACTATGGTAATAAATAACATCAAATAGATAGACTATAGGTTTTGCCTTGCGGTTACCGGCAATAACCGATGGAATAAACCTTCGACCTTTACTGGAATAAAGTTCTCCATCAATGATAGTGCCGGGTGGCAAAGCTTGACAGGCTTTGATTACTGAAGAAAGTTTATTGGTCCAGTTTGGTTTCTTTTCTAATCTTCGACCCCAGCATTCGACTTTGCCGTTCGGGAATTTTATAATTTGTAGCCGCCAACCATCAATCTTTGGTTCATAAATCCAGTCCGAGCCAAGTCTCTCGCCAAAATACGGTATTGGTTGCATCAACCAAACCGGTGCGATAAACTGTTTCGTATCCATCCCACTCAATTATTGATTGATATGCCAGTAATGTCAACCCAATTAATAAAAAAGTTTTACTATTCTGAATGGTCTTCGACTGGCTGGCATTTAAAACGACCTTGTTCTTGCCTAAGATAACCAAAACTTATTTGCGGGTCGTGTTCAAAGATCATCAGCCATTCTTCTTTTAGTGCTTGCCATAACAATTTTTCTTTCCAGTTAATAGTCGTTAACGGAAATAAGTCGTAACCCATCACATAAGGTAGATTGAGATGGGATGCGGTTGGAATTAAATCACCCCAATAAACTGCAGTTTTGGTTTCGGACTTGATTAAAACAATCTGATGACCAGGAGTATGACCAGCGGTCTTAATTACCTCAATTCCTTTAACAATTTCTTTATCGCCCTCAATCAGTCTTAAGTTGCCAAATTTTTCTAAGGGGACAAAATTCTCTTTGAGATAACTCGCTTTGGACCGAACATCTGGGTTATTAGCGTGTCGCCATTCTGCTTCTTGGATATAATAGATTGCAGTAGGAAATCGGGGTACCACCTCTCCTCTATCGTTAAACCGGGTATTACCGCCACAATGGTCAAAATGGAGATGGGTGTTGATTACAATTTTAATGGTTTCAGGTTCGATACCAATCTTTTTTAATGATTCATCAATATTGAATCTCTTATCCACCTTGTAGATATCTCGAAACTTTTCCTGAAACTTATCACCGATTCCGGTATCAATCAGTACCAATTCATTTTCGGTTTTAACGAGTAGGGTTCGCAACGCCAATTGGATTCGATTTCTTTCATCGGCTGGGTTAGTCTTTTCCCAGAATACTTTTGGCACAACACCGAACATTGCGCCGCCATCCAAAGCAAAAAAACCGTCATAAACTGGGTTGATTTCAAACTTACCAAAACGCATAGAAAATAATTTTATTAACGCAAAATGAAAAGTCAAGTTAACCCAGAAAAATTGCAAAATTAAACTACAGGATAATAAAACAGAGCGTTTGGGTTCAGGAATTAATTTTTTTAGATTTTGAGTTTAATCTTGTCCCTAAATTTTCAGTGTTTATTTTTATTATCTCTATCTTGTAGCGTTTTAATTTTTGATTTTTAATATTCAATTAAAAACAAAATTGACAACCATAATTTAATAAGATAATATAATTTAAAATGAATGAATTAATTGCGGTCGTTGATGACGAACCGGATATCTTAGAACTATTATCGCTTCACTTAAAAAATGCCGGCTTTAAGGTTAAAGAATTCTTAGACGGCGAAAGTTTTTATCGATTCCTTGATACCCAAATCCCAGATTTAGTTATATTGGACTTAATGCTACCAGATATTGATGGCTTAGAAATCTGTAAGTATCTAAAACGCCAAGATAAATTAGCTGAAGTTCCAATCATAATGCTTACCGCTAAGAGTGAAGAGACTGATAAACTATTAGGTTTAGAACTCGGGGCAGATGATTATGTAACAAAACCATTTTCACCCAAAGAACTGGTGGCTCGGGTGAAAGCAGTTTTAAGACGAAAAACGCCAAAAACCGAAACCAAGAAAATTGAAATCGCTAATATCTTGGTCATTGATAACCAGAAGTTTGAAGTATTCGTTGAGAATAAAAAAATTGAATTGACCCCAACCGAATTCAAAATTTTGCAATTGCTTGCTTCTAAAATCGGCTGGGTCTATAATCGGGAGCAGATTTTGGATTATCTCTGGGGACAGGAAAAAGTTGTCTTAGACCGAACCGTGGATGTGCATATTAAGAATCTGCGTGAGAAATTGGGCAAAGCCGGTAAGTTCATCAAAAATATTCGGGGGGTCGGCTACAAGTTAGCGGTATGAAACAAACAACCTTCTTTAAACTATTCTTTAGCTATTTATTAATCACCATCGCTCTTACTGGTTTAATCTTAATCTTTTCGTTTCGGACCATCAAAGACCATTATATCAATTCGCTCGCCAATAACCTGAAAAATATTGGCAATACCTTTGCTTGGGAGATTACTCCTTTATTAGAAGGGAAGAAATTTCAAGAATTAGATTCTTTGGTGAAAGTGATTGGTGATAAATTGAATATGAGGCTAACAGTAATTAACCCAAATGGAACGGTCATCGCTGATTCAAAAACCGACCCAAAATTAATGGAAAATCATAGCAACCGTCCTGAAATCATCCAAGCCTTAAATTATCAAACCGGCAGGTCAATTCGGTATAGCCAAACTTTAAAAGAAGCGATGTTATATATTGCAGTGCCGATTATAAAAG
>JBDRUX010000083.1:0-9927 GCA_039801565.1 Caldifarciminota bacterium | reverse complement strand
CGACCGGCTTTGTCGGAATGGTTTTAAATTTGGTCGTTGCCTTGTCATTTCAAGCGGTTTTTGGTTATATTTATCATCAAATAAGTATCTTAATCACTGCTTTCATTGTTGGTACCGCTCTTGGCGGCGGTATTTCTACAAAGTATGGAGATAAATTGAGAAAAAAGGTTGCAACATTTTTATTATTAGAACTCTTATTAGTTTTAATATCTCTTATCATCCCAATTCTTGTAATTTTGAATTATCTTGAACTCTTGAACGATTTATTTGCCGTAAGTTCTTGGTTATTTGTGGCATTTTCACTTCTGATTGGAGTGTTATTGGGAATGGAATTCCCTTTAGCCAATATGATTCATTCTACTTCGGACAAGATTACGCAACAGGTTGGGTTGTTATATGCCTCTGACCTCGGTGGTGGTTTTATTGGCGCATTATTAGTCTCGGTTATTCTTATACCAGTTTTAGGCATTATCCAAACCTGTTTGGTCGCTGCTCTATTTAAATTAACTAGTTGCTTTCTAATCTTATTCAGCCAAAAGCAACTCCAGAATCCTAAAATTTAACCGTTGAACCATTCTTGAACTCTTAAACGATTTATAACTTTTTCTGAAATTGGTCAGCCGAATGAATTGACACCGTTGCCTTAACAAGTATAATTGATAAAATGGAGTAAAAATTAATTACATAACCTTTGCAATGGTAAAAAGATATGGAAACTGCCCAAAGATTATTACAAA
Source organism: Caldifarciminota bacterium (assembly GCA_039801565.1). Taxonomy (GTDB): domain Bacteria; phylum Hydrothermota; class Tepidihabitantia; order Tepidihabitantales; family JAOUPE01; genus JBDRUX01. Next base: position 9,190 of record JBDRUX010000083.1, on the reverse strand, counting down.
TAATTAAGCGAACGATTGACCGCCCAACCAATTTCATGGAGGTCTGTGGCACCCACACAATGGCAATTTCCAGTTCGGGAATTCGCCGGGCGATTGACAAAAGGCTTAAATTACTATCTGGTCCGGGCTGTCCAGTTTGTGTTACTCCCGACGAGGATATTGACTTGGCAATCAATCTGGCAAGGCAACCAGATGTGATAATTGCCACCTTTGGTGATATGATGCGGGTGCCTGGTTCCGATTCTTCGTTGGAAAGAGAGAAAGCCAAAGGCTGTGATATCAGAATAGTCTATTCGGCTTTAGATAGTCTAAAGATTGCTCAAAGGGAAAGAGGGAAAAAAATAATCTTTTTAGGCGTTGGTTTTGAGACTACGGCTCCAACTATTGCCAGCGCCATCATTATAGCGAAGAAGGAAAAAATTCAAAATTTCTTAGTCCTTTCGCTCTTTAAACTCATACCACCGGCATTAAAAAAGATTGTTACTGCACCGAATCTAAAAATTGATGGTTTTATTTTACCAGGCCATGTCTCAACAATTATTGGCAAAGAGCCTTATGAATTTTTAGCGAAAGAATTTAATAAACCGTGTGTTATAACTGGATTTGAGACAATAGATATATTACAAGCGATTTATTTGCTTTTGAATCAATTGAGAACCGAACCGAAAGTAGAAATTCAATATCGCCGAAGTGTCAAGCCAGAGGGCAATAGAAAAGCCCAAGAATTGATGAATCAAGTTTTTCAAATTACCGATTCCAACTGGCGGGGGATTGGTAAGATTGAGGGCTCGGGATTAAAACTTAAGCCGGAATACGAGGGCTTTGATGCTCTCAAACACTTCAACTTGACTCATTGGCCTCGGACACCTGATAAGCGGAAAAGCGAATTGCGTAGCAAGTGCCGGTGTGGTGAGATTTTGTTGGGTTTGTGTCAACCACCGGCTTGTCCATTGTTTGCCAAAAGTTGCACTCCAGAACATCCCATCGGACCTTGTATGGTTTCATCCGAAGGTGCTTGTGCCGCTTATTTTAAGTATGAACCTCATTGACCAAATTACACTCGCCGAGGGCGCCGGTGGTCGAAGGATGCGCCGCTTAATAGAAGAGATGTTTCTTAAATATTTCGACGATCCAATTCTTGCCCGGCTGGAGGATTCAGCAGAAATAACCGAACCCAAACTTTCTAAAAGATTTGCTTTTACCACTGATTCTTATGTCGTACAACCAATCTTCTTTCCGGGCGGAGACATTGGTAAACTGGCAATCTGTGGTACTGTGAACGATTTAGCGGTCAAAGGTGCAATCCCAAAATATTTGGCTGTCTCTTTCATCATTCGCGAAGGATTTCCAATTAGTCATTTAGAAAGGATATGTCACTCTATGGCAAGGGTTGCCCAAAAAGTAAGGGTCCGAATTGTTACTGGCGACACTAAGGTAATCGAATCGAACCCAAGTCAAGCGGAAATTTATATTACCACTTCGGGTGTCGGAGTTTACCCCGATTGGCTGCAAGACTCATTCGGTGCAGAAAAAATTAAAGTCGGTGATTTGATTTTAATTAATGGTGGGATCGGTGAACACGAAACGGCTGTTCTCTTAGCTCGGGGTCAGTTCGATTTCAAAGCTAAGCTCAAAAGTGATTGTGCGCCACTTTCCAACTTAATTGGCGAGTTATTAAAAAATTGCAACGGCATTCGGATGATGCGCGACCCAACTCGAGGCGGACTTGCCACAACCCTCGCTGAAATTGCTGAAAGCGCTGACCTTGGTCTAATCGTTGATGAAAAAAAAATTATCATAAAGCCAGTGGTGCAGGGAATTTGTGAACTGTTAGGTCTTGACCCATTCTATTTAGCCAATGAAGGTAAGGTTGTTATCGTTGCTGAAAAAAAATCCGCAGGAAAAATCTTAACCTATTTGCGCAAAAATGAATTGGGTCGAGCCGGAGGTATCATTGGCGAAGTGACTGCCGAACCAAAAGGCGTTTGGCTGAAAACAAAGTTAGGTAGCCTGAAACCATTACTAATGTTAGAAGGACAACAATTTCCAAGGATATGTTAAAATCTATTCCAGTGGTAAATATTATACTTTTCCTGGCAACTATCATAACTACACTTTTTGTCGGTTCAATTAACCACGGCGGTAACCCATTTGTTCGCTTGGCCGATTTAATTCTTGGAGTGCCGTTTTCCTTATCAATTATTCTCATCTTAGGTAGCCATGAGTTAGGTCATTATATAGTGGCGCGTCGGCAAGGAGTGGATGCGAGTCTGCCCTATTTTTTGCCTATACCCCATCCTTTGGTTGGTACGATGGGGGCGTTCATTCGAATAAAGTCATCAATTCCCAATCGTAATGCGTTGGTAAAAGTTGGTATTGCTGGACCATTGGTTGGTTTTGCCGTTTGTTTGCCGGTAACTATCTTGGGATTAAAACTATCTACAATTAAGGCAGTCGGTGATACGAAGGATAGTATTGCTTTAGGTTCTTCGCTGCTTTTTCATATCCTCTCCAAACTATTTTTCCGTTATGTCCCAGATGGCTATGATATAATGCTTCATCCGATCGCCTTTGCCGGGTGGCTTGGATTCTTTGTCACCGCCCTTAATCTTATCCCAGTTGGTCAACTTGATGGTGGTCATATCGCTTATGCGGTTCTGGGTCGATTGCGTAAGATTATAACGATAATTGTAATTGCAACTATGTTACTTTTAGGTCTTCTTTGGCCCGGCTGGTATTTTTGGGCGATGGTAGCAATCCTTTTTGGACTGCACCATCCGAAACCCGTAGATGACAGCACACCATTAGGAACAAAGGAGAAGGTATTAGCGATTATTGCACTTTTAATCCTTATTTTAACTTTCATTCCAGTTCCGATTCCAATCCGACCGATAATTAAATAGTTCGCTGACTTTCTTAACTTTCGGTGTCATTGATTACCTTTTTAACATCTTGACTTAACCGAGAACTAAAGTAAGATAATGAAAGTAGGGCCCGTAGCTCAGTTGGTTAGAGCAGCTGACTCATAATCAGTTGGTCGTCCGTTCAAGTCGGACCGGGCCCATTGATACTTTATTGAGTGAAATGTGAAAGAACCGTCAGATAAAAATTGGTTTTGAATAAAATGGACCAATTGTCCTGGAAGATTCATAAGGCTAAAGAATATCCGACAAAAACTGTAATTGTCTCATTTTTTCTTTTAGGAATCGTCCTGTTTTTCCTGATTTTTTACGGTCTGCTCTGGGCGCTAATTGCAATCTTAGTCTTCTTTGTTTCGCTCAACAGTTATTATCTACCAATCACTTATATTTTAACGAAGCAAGGAGTTATCATTGATAAAAAAATTTATAAATATCAACGAGAGTGGCAAGTCTTTCGAAGATATTATTTAACTAATAACGGATTAGTCTTAAGTCCTTTTTCGAGAAAAAATTTTTTGGATAATTTTCGCGGACTTCATTTGCTGTTACCCGATAATAAAACTGAGATAATAAAATATATTGAAAACTGCTTAAGCCAAAATTCCCAATAGATGAGATTTCATACTACTTGGTATTAAGCCTTTTCTAATTGCCGAGGAACAAAAATTATCTTTTATTCGATGCCGTTGAATTCTTAAGGAATTTTTTATTTCGAAATTGGCTTTGCCGATCCGTTAGTTTCCGATTTTTTGAGCAATACTTCGATGTCATTTCTAATCTTTGCCGGTTCAGTAAAATTAAGTAAGGTTATGCCGACCCCCAAATCAGGTGGACGCCAGCGTAGTCCAGCCAAAACTGACATAACTTCGACCCGCTTAACCTCGGGATGGGCTCGGACAAAATCAGCATTAAAAAGGTCAAAAAGATTCTGCCAGCCATAAGGGGTTAATCGAACCGTTGAACCGGTTAGAGTAAGTCCTAAACTCTTCATTATGTTTGGCACCGCATCCCGATAGTAATTTTCTAATGCCAGTTTATTACTCGATTCCGCCAAAAACCAGGCACTCGCCTTGCTCTCATCAAAAGCAAGAATTATATCTGGAGTAGTGAAAGAAAATTTGAAGTTGGCGTCAAGCGGGGTTCTACCGGTAGCAGCGTTACTCATAAATGGTCCAGTAAATTTGTTATCAGTCAGATATTTTTGGGCTGCTTTATCGGCATAAATTATTTTAATCCCATAGGTTTCCATTGCTTTGAGAAAACTTTCGGATGCTGGGAAGACCGGTAGGCTGGCAAGAACCTTGCCACAACCGATCTTCGGACTCAAATGGTCAATTGAGACCCGAATTACTCGCAATAAATTTAAACGCAATACTGGTGGCATAAACTCAATTATAACAAAATTTAATCATTATGCAATAGCAAGGTTATTCAAACCCAAACTGATTTTGTTTCATTCAATCTATGCCGCATTTTACAAATCTTGACTTTTAGTATACTTCGGTTTGGTGAACTGCCGTGTGGGAATAAAGATCCGCTGAAATATGGATTTTCACCCACTGGACCTAAGATGGTAAACCTTTGGCAATTATTTTTGTCTAAATTATATAATAAATATTGAAGTCAAGCCCTTGTTTAGTATAATTGGTATATTAGAAATTTAGGTAGAAACCGAGCAAAAATGACCACAGTTACTAAGAAAATCGAGATACCGAACATCCGATGGCAAAAATTTCTTCTCGGTTTTAATTTGTTTTGTTTTTCTTTATTGATTGCCCAGACTTTGACCTTGGATAGTTGTATTGCTTTGGCAAAAAAGAACAATCTTAAGTTACTTGAAGCCGGGTTAGCGATTGCCAAAGCACGGGCTGACCTAACTGAAGCAAACGCTTCCTATTATCCAACTGTTGGACTTTCCAGTGGCTATCGTTACAGTAGCGATTTTACTAACTCAAAAACCGGCAGTTTTTCGACTGGGATTAGTGCTCAATATCCGGTTTATAAAGGTGGGGCGATTCGAGCTAGTACCAAGATTGCCGCCATCAGGGTAAAAATTGCCGAAGAAAATTTCCGACAAACCGAACAGGAAGTAATCTTAGCGGTTAAACAGGCTTTCTTTAAAATCTGGCAGATCCAAGAGCAGATTTCTTTAATCAAAAATATTCTAAACCGTCGCCAGGAAAATCTAACACTCTTGAAATTAAATTATAATGTCGGAAGGGAGAATGAACCCAATGTGAAGCAAGCCGAAGCTGCGCTTAAAGAGACCGAATACCAGTATCAAAAGTTAATGCAAGAACTTTCATTGGCAAAATTGAAACTGGGTCAACTTATCAACCAACCGGGCGAAGAAATTGTTATCCAATACGACGATAAAAAGGTAGAATTCCCAGCGCTTGATAGTTTAATTCAAGAAGCGCTATGGCACAGACCAGAAATAATTAGTCAAAAAGCCAATTCCGAAATATTTAAAGCCCAAGTTACTTTAGCCAAAAGTAACTACTTGCCGGTAATTTCAATATCATCTTCTTATGGTCTACAGGCGGACAAGTTTTTCGAGCCAAAATCCAATTGGAGTGCTGGAGTTAGTCTCACTTTACCCCTGATCGATGGTTTTGCCACTAAAGCCAAGGTTAATGCCGCAAATATTGCTCTCAAACAACAGGAGTTGAATTTGCAGGATTTGACTAATACTGTTGGCCAAGAAGTAAGGCAGGCTTATGCCGATTGGCAACTGGCAATGAAAAACTTTGAGGTTACGAATAAGATACTTGAGGCAGCACGGGTTGCCTATCAACTTACTAAACTTCAGTATGAACAAGGCAGGACATCTTATTTCTTTTTGCAACAAAAAGAGAGTGAGTTGACTCAAGCGGAAAATAATTGTGTCAATGCCCAGTATAACCGGCGATTGGCAATTGCCACCTTAGAAAAGGTATTAGGAAGGAGTAACTGATGAAAAAAATATGGCTTGGAATTATCATTGTCGTTGGCGTCATTTTGGGCATTTTCTTGGTACGGAAAAATTTGGCAAGAAAATCTAAACCGCCACCGTTTACGATTGTCGAAGTGACTAGGGGCAATATTGAGGTTAAGGTTCTTTCCACGGGAACAATTCAACCTTATACTCGAGTTGAGGTCAACTCCCCGGTTAGTGGCAGGATTGATAAGATTTTAGTTGATGAGGGTGATGTGGTAAAACCGGGTGACATTTTGGCCTGGATTTCGAGTGAAGATAGAATTGCCCTTTTAGACGCTGCCCGGGCTAAATTAGAAGAGGCTTTGAATCAAAAAGATTCGGGCGCAATTGCCGAAGCCCAAATAGCAATGGAAATTGCTAATCGTGCCTATAAACCCGTCCCTCTCACCAACTCAATTTCGGGTCAGGTGATAAAGCGGTCTTGCGAACCTGGGCAAAATATAACCACTCAAACGATACTTTTTGTTATTGCCGACCGCTTAGTGGCGAGTGTCCAGGTTGACGAAGCCGATATTGGAAAAGTGGCGTTAGGACAAGATGCAATAATAATCCTTGACGCTTTCCCGGACGAACCAGTCCCGGCTAAAGTGACAAAAATCTCTAAAGAAGCAACTGTTGTTTCGGATGTGGTTGTCTACAAAGTTCTGGTTGAACCCCTCAATGTACCCCCAAAGTGGGCATCCGGTATGACCGCTAATGTTTCATTCTTGGTGGTCAATAAACAAAATATTCTTACCCTGCCCAACAGCGCTTTAAAAGAACGAAATGGGGAGAAATTTGTTCTGGTGGCAACCGGTAATAAACCGGAGCCGAAAAAAGTTAAGACCGGTGTTACTGACGGTAAGACTATTGAAATAATTGACGGTTTAAAAGAAGGTGATAAAATAATACTAAGTAGTGGAACCCAAGGTTCCACCCGACCAGTTACTGATACGGAACGTAGGATGCGCCAAGTGATGCGAGCAATACCTCCGCCGAGGGGATTTAGATGATTGAGTTAAGGAATATTACCAAAATTTACCGATTAGGGAAGAACCAACTGGTTGCCTTGGACAATATTTCATTTCGAGTCGAGAATGGTGAATTCATTGCGATTATGGGACCGTCGGGTTCTGGGAAATCTACCTTGCTTAATATCATAGGTTTATTGGATGTTCCAACCCGTGGTCAGTATCTGATTGATGGTGTCGAGGTTAACGAATTGCGCGAGTCGCAACTTGCCCAAATTCGCAATGAGAAGATTGGTTTTGTTTTTCAAAATTACAACCTTTTGCCCCGCTTGACCGCATTAGCTAATGTTGAATTACCGCTGATTTATTCCGGCAACCAAAGAAAAAGAAAAGAAATGGCGCTAAGAGCCTTGCAAGCCGTCAATTTGTTAGATAGAGCCAACCACCGTCCTCAAGAATTATCGGGCGGTGAACAACAACGGGTGGCAATTGCCCGGGCTTTAATCAATGAACCCTCGATAATTCTGGCGGATGAACCGACCGGCAATCTCGATTCCAAATCCGGCAAAGAGATAATGTCAATTTTAGCAGAGCTTAATAAGCAGGGCATTACAATTGTGATGGTGACTCATGACGACACCGTAGCGAGTTACGCGCAAAGAATTATTCGTTTAAAAGATGGGGCAATATTAAAAGAGGAGCGGCGAGAGAAAGAATCCAAGTCAGTGATTGCGACTATTGAGTCACGCCAGTTTCGGCGAAAGCGTAAATTCACACTGGCGGAGATTAAAGAGAGTATGACAATGGCGATTGCTTCGATTTTTGCTAATAAATTACGCAGTTTTCTTACAATGCTTGGTATTATTGTCGGGGTCGCCGCGGTAATTACGATGATTGCCATTGGTCAAGGGGCAAGTGCGCAAGTGACACAGCGAATTAAACAGATGGGTGCCAATTTGGTGATGGTGAACCAATTTCGGCGGATGGTCGGTGGTGGTAGTTTTACCCCGCTCACTTATAGTGATGCTAAAGCAATTGCTGAACAGTGTTCAACCGTGGCTCGGGTCGATGCTTCATTTCGACGCAATAGCCAAGTGGTCTTTGGTAATTTAAATATCAATACCGAAATTAATGGTGTAACTCCCAATTTTCCAATGATTAGGAATTTCCCGGTCGAGCGCGGTGTCTTCTTCACCGAAGAGGACAATAAACTGATGCGCCGAGTTTGTGTTTTGGGCAAAACCGTGGTTAGAAAACTCTTTGGTGAATCCGACCCAATCGGACAATATATCAAAATCCGACGCACTATCTTTCAAGTGATTGGAATAATGAGTGAGAAAGGAAGTAGTGGCTGGCGTGACGAAGACGATGTAATTTTTGTCCCCCTGCGCACTGCTCAGAAACGGTTATTTGGCTTAGACCGCGACCAAGTATCCGAGATTAATATCGAAGCAAAGAATGAGAAACTCGTTGACAAGGCGGTTACTGAGATTACCAACCTGTTGCGGGAAAGACATAAAATCCGACCGGGGCAGGAAGATGATTTTAATGTTCGCTCCCAAGCCGAGATTCTATCCACAATGCAAGAGACCAGCCGAACCTTTACTTTACTCTTAGCCGGTATTGCCGTTGTCAGTCTCATCGTCGGTGGTATTGGAATTATGAATATTATGTTTGTTTCAGTTACCGAGCGAACCCGAGAGATTGGAATCCGAAAAGCCTTAGGAGCCCAAAGAATTGATATCCTTGGTCAATTCTTGATTGAAGCGGTAATCGTCTCATTATGCGGTGGCATTATTGGGATAATCATTGGATTAGGAGCCAGCAAGTTAACGAGCCGACTGGCAGGTTGGGCAACAATGGTAACTCCAGCTTCAATCTTATTATCCTTCTTATTTGCCTTTGCGGTTGGTTTCTTCTTTGGCGTCTATCCAGCCCGCAAGGCGTCACTTTTAAATCCAATTGATGCACTAAGATACGAATAACCGAACCCAAACAGGCTTACCATCCATTTTTTAGTCCTTTTTATAAGGTGTTTTTTGTTACCCTTCACAATTTACAAGTCACTAATTACACCTCGTCTCTTGAAATTTGCAACAAGGCCGTTGAAGAATTGGTCGCGCTAAAATAGAACGAAAGCATAATATTGGTTAAGTTGCTTTGAAAAGTTTTGTGCCCGAAAAAGTTGAAATATATTTCAACCTAAAAATGACCGATTTTTTCGTCTATCATCTTGGTCGGGTCAAGTAGCAAATTGTCTGCAAATTCATACTCCAATAGTTGATTTTTCGGTATCGGAAATACCGTTTTTTCGATCCCATTCTTCTAATTCTTTCATA
>JBDRUX010000082.1:0-10288 GCA_039801565.1 Caldifarciminota bacterium | reverse complement strand
CCCTTCTTGCGAGCCTCTTCAAAATCAGCAGTATCCGGACCCAACGCCTCAGTCAAGATTGCAGGAATTCGTTCGACCAGTTCTTTCACTTCGCTCCCCGCAAGCGGTCGCATCGTCGAACTCACTTGGTCAAATTTTGGTTTTCTTCCCCCTGCCATTACCATTGAAATGGCAAAGAGAACTATTAACCAAATCTGGGCGACTTTTTTGTTGTTATTTCGGAGCATTGCTCCTCCTTTCTTGAGTTTGTTTGTTCTTTTTTGTTCCTAAAAACACGGCTCATTACAACCTCGATTAATCTCAAAACATAATGATATAAATAAAATCATTTGTCAAGAAAAACTCGTTTTCGTCAAGAGCGTGAGATTTTTAAGGATATTGAACTATAATAGCCGTTTCGAGCTAACAGATAAGAAATTTTATCGGGAGTTGGTTTTGGGGTTGGTAAGCAGGTTCGGGAGCAGGTATGTAAGCAACCTCGGAGGCAAACTGGAAGGCAATTTCAGAAGCAACCTCGTGGGCAACCCCATAGGCTACCTCGGGAATAAGTTTGGAGACTTAACTCTTATTATAAGATCAACACATCTATCTCGGAGTAGGGGAGGGGTAAATGAATAAATGCTTAAAAATATGAACCCTTTATTCAAAGTTCTCAAATTATTTTATATTTTATTGACTTATTTTAATAATTTAGTTACAATATAAAGAGGTTTTTACGCGGTTTAAAGTAAATTTTTTGAACTGCACACTACTACTTTTATTATCCAACATTTTAGTTTATCCCCAACCGCCAAGCAATTATTTACCTAAGGGTTCGAAAAATTATTTAGTTAATTATAGTGCAATAAAAAGAGATTTATTCCGGATTGATTTTGCCGCTCGCCAATTTGTTATGATTGATGAACAGAATTCGCCTGAGGGTAGACAAATTAAGGCAATCAATCCTAATATATCTATTTTAAAATATCATTGTTTGGTCTCGGCATATCCTTGGAATGTGTATTATAATACAATTCTCAATCCAGACGACCGCTGCTTTATGCATAGCTATGACCCAGCCGCACTTTTTATCTCGCGTCAAGGCACTAAGACCAAAATATCCTGGGCAAATGACCGGCGCTATTCCCAACTTCTGGGTTACCGAATTCGGATCGCTAATGATACTAACGGTTTAGGCAATCTATTGATTGATACAATCCTAAAAGGCAGATCTATCACTATTGATTCTTTACTTGCTGACAGCACATTTTTGCATATCAGCACAGTTATGGATAGCAACACCGAAGCTTGGTATTCTTTAGCAACCAGAATTAACAACTCAAGTTTACTAACTCGCCATCATTATATTGATTCAATCTATTCCGCAACCTATGCTTCCTATCGCGATACTTTGCGCGATACATTATTTTTACGAGTCCGAGTCGATTCAACCATTACACCGGATTCGGTTCTTATTCAGATTGACCTTAATCATAACCGAAACCCCGGCGAACCGAACGAACGATTCCCTTTAACCTACAATCCGCCATTTTGGACATTCTTTTCTTCTTGGGACCGGAATGGTTATAAAGCTGGTACTGGCTTTCGGATTCTTATCAAGTTTGGTGGAATGATTGATACGATACCATCCGGCGGTTACTTATTAACAACCAATGTCAACAATCGTCTGCGTAGTAACCCTTACGGCAATGAGTTAATGAATCCTTGTAATCCTACTTGGCAAAATTATTCATTGGATAGAATCAATGAGAACCTTTTAGGACCGGATTATTCCGGTGTCTTCTGCGATAATACTACGCACAAGATTCAAACCTGGATGTACGAGGTGCCCAAAGTCTATTGTTATGATAATACAACTTGGAAATATGGAATGATTCAATTTTTGGGCCGAGTGGATAGTGTGGCAGGAAGTAACCCAGTTTTCTTTAACGGTCTTGGAATGACTGGAAGTGAAGTTTTACTACCTTCGGCTGATGGCGGAATGTTTGAAGGGTTGTATTGCTCGAATTGGGGCGGTTATGCCTCAGAATCTTGGTGGCAGTCATCACAGAATCAAGTTTTAAAAACCCGTTATACTTATCACAAAATATTTCTCGGTTTACCCCAAGCACCAATTACTGATACTTTAGGCAGGATGTTTGTCTATGGCTCTTTTCTTTTGACTTGTGATGATTCGGTTTGGTTTGCCAATGCCAATAGTTATTCAATCTTTGCCCATTTTCCGGAAATGAATCTGGTTTTGGGCAAACCACTGGACACCGCTTATACCAATATCAACGAATTACGCCATCCGAATGGCTATTATGTCCGACCATTCGAACACGGTGTAGTTTTGGTCAATCCCACGAGTAATCCAATCATTTTATCGGGTAGTTATCCAAATAATTTAGTAGTTGTGTCACCGGCTACCACGATTGCTGGCGGTAAGATTTATACGGTTCCGTTTACCGACCAGCAAATCAATGCTAAGAATGCGCTTATTTTATTGAATGAGCCGCTCTCACCCCCACAGATTCACAATGTTGAATTCAATCCGCCTCGTCCAACCGATGGTAATCAAAATCTTATTATGGCAAATGTTACCGGCAGCCAACCTTTGTATGTGGAGGCTTGTTTAGAAAAAATTTTAGGACCAATGCATCTGATAATGAATGATTCTGGCTTTAATGGCGATACCTTAGCCGGTGATTCAGTCTTTACTGCTACTTTTTATTTACCGGTTGGGGTGCCAGCTCGAGAAGATACGATTAGAGTTCTTGCCTATGATACAACCGGTATGGTAGCAGTCTTCCCAAGAACTGTTCGACCAGCGCCAACCGATTCTTTAAACTGGTTAGTAAACTGGTCTTTTGAATATGATATTAATAATGACAATATTCCCGATTTTTGGCGGAGTTATGCAAATGGTTTCTTATATGACACTTCGGGTCTTAATGTGGTTTCGGGTAGCCGTTCGGTTCATATCATTGCCAATACTCCAGATTCGAGTTATGGGATTTATCAAACGATTTATCTAAACCAAACTGTGCCCGAGCACGTGGTTCTTTCGGGTTGGTCTAAGGCAATCAATGTCTCGGGTAGCCGAAATGTCCACTATTCAATTTATGTTGATGTGCGTTATGTTGATAGCACATCGCTTTATGCCCAGTGCGCTTTGTTCAATGTCGGGACGCATGATTGGGAATTTTCTTCCTATCGAATTCAGCCAACCAAACGGATTTGGTATCTAACTCTTTATTGCCTTTTCCGCTATCATTCGGGTGAAGTTTGGTTTGACCACATCTCATTAAAGGAAGCGCCAGTACCCCAAACACCGAATCTGCTAACACCACATAATAATTCAATAATCAATAACTCGTTACCATTATTCGATTGGACCGATGTTGATTGGGGGACTCAATATCGGATTCAAGTTGACGAAGATAGTTTATTTAGCAATCCAGTCATTGATACTATTATCAATTTCTCACAGTTTCAGACCGTAAACAATTTAATAGATGGTGAATATTATTGGCGGGTTCGTGCTGGTGATGAAGTCAACCGCTGGTCGAATTGGTCGGAAATTTGGCAATTCAGGATTGATACCCAAGCTCCGGATTCACCTATCCTTTTGGCACCAGATTCAGCTACTACTGGAGTCAGTTTGACACCGACTTTTGAATGGCTACCGGTTACCTTTAAGGCTTTGCGGATTAATTCGAACCATAAAAATAGCAATGCGATTCATTGGTTAAAATCTAATTTATTCCAATCAGGTTCTGCCACTCGGCGAGGGCCGGTTCAACAAGTTTTTGACACCAATCTAACCGATATTCCAATGATTACTTATCAGATTCAATTAGCTACTGATTCAACCTTTGCTTTAACCATCTTTGACACCTTGGTTACAACGACAACTTTAGTAAGCCCAAGAACCCTGAACAATTCAACTCATTATTACTGGCGAGTCCGTGCCACGGACGATGCCGGTAATACCAGTGCCTTTTCATCAAGATTTGAGTTTACCACTATCGAATCAGGTTGGCTGGCAATGCCCGATATTCCCTTTGGAATCTCAGGCAAAAGACCGAAATCCGGGTCTTGTCTGACAGGACTGGATGGCAAAATTTACTTTTTGAAGGCTTCTAATACTCAAGACTTTCATATCTTTACGATTGATTCAACCGGCACTGGTACTTGGGTAACTGAGACAATGCCTTTGGGTAACAAACCGACCGATGGCAAAAAACCGAAGAAGGGTGCAGCAATGGCGGCTTACGGCAATTGTATTTATGTCTTACGGGGCAATAATACCCAAGGTTTCTGGAAATATCAAGTTACACCAATTGAAAGCATCGGATGGAAACCACTCAACCCAATTCCGGGCACATATGAAAAGAAAAAGAATCCGAAGGATGCGTCGGGAATGGTTGCTTATATTAAAGATGGTAAACCCTATCTTTTTGTGATGAAAGGCTCTAAGACCAACGAGTTCTATCGGTATGACATTTTGGGAGATTCCTGGTCAGCAATTTCTTCACCGCCAATTGGCACAAGTGGAAAAGCTTATTATAAGAAAGGTTCTTGTCTGGCTTACGACAGTAATAAGTGGGTCTATGTGCTAAAGGGTCAATACGGCGATTTCTTTAAATGCGACCTAATTGATGATAGCGGTTGGGTAGAACTTACCCGCTATGACTACAAGGCGATGTCCAACCGCGAAGGGAAGAAGAAAAAGGTTGGTGAAGGTGCTGGTTTGGTCTATCACAATGATTTCGTTTATCTCTTAAAAGGTGGTAATACTAATGAGTTCTGGAAGTGCGGGCCATTGAGCGGTATAGCAACTTGGACCCAGATGGATTCGCTTTGGGACATTCCCGTGGGACCGAGCGGTAAGAAACGAGTCAAAGGCGGCGGTGCTTTGATTAAATTTGAAAACTACTTCTGGGCGACCAAAGGCAATAATACCTCAGAATTCTATCGGCATAGTTTGCCATTACCAGTGATTGTTGAAGCGACACCGATTCCAACCAACGAAGGAGTAATGGGCAAAAAAGTGACAAATCAGGTTTTCAAACTGAACATTGCTCCCAACCCAGCAGTTGATTTCGTTGTGATTCGTTACAATTTACCAGTGGCTGGACCGATTAATTTCAAACTCTATAACGTAGCCGGTGCTGTAGTTAAGACTTATATGATTCCAACTCCGCATAAAGAACATGTTTTGGTACTCGATACGAAAGAATTCCCTTCAGGCGTTTATCTTCTAAGGTTTACTTCAGGTAATATTAAGGCTACGAGAAAAATTATCTTGGGAAAGTAACCTTAATAAATGACCTACCTCGCCTTCTTCTGATAATATATCTTATGTAAACTACGAAGACAACGGTTTAAGTGGGCAGTTGATTCTGTCCCCTATTGCAGAAGTTGTATCGGTTAGCTTTTGGGGTTTATGGATTGAGGAAGTTCGTAGTTTGGGGCTTCTTTAATAATTGTAATATCGTGCGGGTGACTTTCTCTTAAGCCAGCGTTGGTGATTCTGACAAACTTTGCTTTACGCCGTAGTTCATAAATACTTTTTGCCCCGCAATAGCCCATCCCGGCTTTTAAGCCGCCAATCAATTGATAAATCACATCACTAACTTTGCCTCGGTATGGAACCCGACCAACAATCCCTTCCGGCACTAATTTCTTGGCTTCTTCTTGAAAATACCGGTCAGCCGAACCTTTTGCCATTGCGTCAAGTGAACCCATTCCCCGATAAATCTTATAACGCCTGCCTTCTAATAGTACCTCTTCGCCTGGACTTTCATCAGTTCCGGCAAAAAGGTTACCAATCATCACTGTATCAGCCCCAGCGGCTAAGGCTTTTACAATATCACCAGAAAACCGGATTCCACCATCAGCAATAATTGGAACGCCCTTTTTCTTAGCTACGGCTGAACATTCAAGGATGGCGCTGAATTGGGCAACGCCGATTCCAGCAACTACCCGGGTGGTACAGATTGAACTCGGTCCAATCCCAACTTTTATTGCATCTAAATCCAATTTTAGAAGTTCAAGTACCGCTTCTTTTGTCCCGACATTACCAGCCACCAATTCTAAATCCGGAAATTTTTTGCGTAATAGTTTGATAGTTTCGATAACGCTTTGGGAATGGGCATGGGCGGTATCAATAACTAAGACATCGGCTCCGGCTTTAATTAATGCCTCTGCCCTTTGGATAGCATCTTTGCCAACCCCAATTGCGGCAGCGACCCGCAACCGTCCCATCTTATCCAAGGTCGCATCCGGATGTTCCAATTTCTTCATTATATCTTTTACCGTTATTAATCCTTTTAAAAGACCGTTCTTATCAACAATTGGTAGTTTCTCAATGCGATTCTTTTTTAAAATCGCTTGGGCTTGGCTTAAAGTTGTACCAACCGGGGCGGTAATCAATCCTTCTTTGGTCATCACGAATTTTAACTTTTTGTTGTGATTTTCTTCGAAGATGACATCCCGTTTGGTCACAATTCCAATCAATTTACCTCTATCATCTACGATTGGAACGCCGGAAATTCCATATTTTGCCATCACAGTCAAGGCATCTTTAATCGTATTCTCTTCCTTTAAGGTGATTGGGTCGATAATCATTCCACTCTCGGCCCGTTTCACGATTGTCACCTCTTTTGCCTGAGCTTCGATGCTCAAATTCTTATGAATCACGCCAATCCCACCATTTTGGGCTAAGGCGATTGCCATCTTCGATTCCGTTACCGTATCCATTGCCGCACTGACTAAAGGAATATTTAATGTTATATGGCGGGAGAATTTGGTCTTGGTTTCGACATCCCGCGGTAAGACCTTTGATTTTTGAGGTAGCAAAAGGACATCGTCAAAGGTTAGACTCTCTTTTATCATTAACCTCTCCCCTATTCCAATTGGAATTCAATCTCAGGTGGATTTTTTAAGGTGGCTAAAATTGAACAGTATTTATCGCGGGAGAGTTCAAACGCTCGTATCAAATCTTGTCGGTTCACTTCTTGATTTGTTTTGAATCTAACCTGGATTTTGGTATAGCGTTTTGGATGTTCAAAATACCTCTCACCCTCAACTACGGCATTAAGAGTTTTTAAGTTGGCTCGTTTCTTTTGTAGGATTGATACGATGTCAAATGCCATACAGCCGGCTAAGGAGACTAAAAGCAATTCGACCGGTTGAAATCCAGTTTCGGTACCACCGACTTCTTTTTTTGTATCCAGAATAATCTCGTGTCCGAGTTCGTCGCGGGCGATGAATTGTAAGCCCTTAATCCAATTCAATTCGACCTTTGGCAAATCACTCCGCTAATAGTTGAACAATCTTCTCTTCAATCTCTTGAAACCCCTCTTCACTGAAACCAATTTCCTTGTGAACTTGCTTGCCCTTTTTGTCTATGACAAAGAGAGTTGGAATACTCTGGATTTCATAGTTTTTGGAAGTCACCTTATCATCAAAAAGCACCGGATAGTTTATTTCCATCTCTTTAGAGAGTTTTACCACTTTATCTCTTTCATCAAGCGCAATTCCTAAAATCAAGAGCCCTTGATTTCGGTATTTATTATAGAGTTCAATCAGTTTAGGGATTGCGGCACGGCAAGGCGGGCACCAAGTTGCCCAGAAATCAAGAATCACTACTTTGCCTTTTAGTGCCGAAAGGGTCACTTTGTCGCCTTGCATTGACTCTAAGGTAAAATCGTATTTATTTGAGATTTGGGGTGAAGACGGTTTCGTGCTACCACCACCACAGCCAATTAAAAAAACGACCAAAACTGCCGAAATTAAAACATTCTTCATTTTTCTACTCCTAAGGACTTTAGTTTTTCTTCAATATGTTCTTTTGGCACAGCACCGATAATCTGGTCAACGACCTTGCCTTCTTTAAAAAAGAGCAAGGCTGGGATTGACATAATCGAATATTGAGTAGCCAGCGCGGTTTCGTTGTCAACATTTACCTTCCCAACTTTTATCTTTCCAGCATACTCCGATGCAATCTCTTCCAAGATTGGAGCAATCATTCGACACGGCATACACCACGGTGCCCAAAAATCAACAATTGATAAAACCGGGGCATCCAAGATTTCGGCTTTAAAATTTTTGTTGGTTAGTTCAATACTCATATCAATTTATACTGCTAAAAGGTTGCAATGTCAAGAAATTATTTTATGAGATACCAGCCCGTTGTTTTAATAGTTCCCATTCGAAATTTACTGTTTTTTGGATATGTTCAATCATCGCTTTCGTCAAATGAGAGAACCTACCTTGGAGTTTGAGATATTCCTCTACCGGAATCGGTCTTTTTGGTATAATATTAATTTTGTAATTGATGCCGTTTTCGCACTCATAGACTGGAAAGACATTTGCTTCTACCGCCAATCGAGCAATTTTAACCATCAGGTCGGGTGCCATTCGCCAACCAGTCGGACACGGGGCAAAGATATGAATAAATTTTGTCCCCTTTATCTTTTTCGCTTTTTGGAATTTCCGGATTAAATCATCCGGATAAGCAACCGAAGCAGTGGCTGCATAAGGAATTCGATGGGCAATCATTATTTCAGTAATATTCTTTTTCGGTTCGCTTTTTGGCGTCTTTTCAGGGGTTGTCGTTGTCCAAGCACCCCAAGGGGTTGCTGAAGAGCGTTGAATTCCAGTATTCATATAGGCTTCATTGTCATAGCAGACATAAATTATATCATCATTGCGTTCGGCAGCGCCGGATAGGGCTTGAATGCCAATATCTAATGTTCCACCATCACCAGCCCAAGCCATCACCGTAATATCGGTCTTGCCTTGAATATCTAAGCCAGCTTTAATTCCCGAAGCCGTAACCGCTGCGGTCTCAAAGGCGATGTGAAAGACCGGTGTCTTTAAGGCATGGAGTGGAAATGGACCATCAATGATTGACCAACAGCAGGCTGGAATAACAACAATTGTCTTCTCGCCCAATGCCTTTAATGCCATACGCATCGCATAAGCGCCGCCACAGCCAGGACAGGCAACATGCCCAGGATACATATATTCTTTTTCAGGAATTTGAAATCTCATAGTCTCACTCCTCGCCAAATAATCATTGAATCTGGTTTTTCATTCTTAAAGGTAAAGTCCACAATCTCTTCGATATCTTGAGGAGTAACATCGCGTCCGCCAATACCAATAACAAAGCCAAAGATTGGTACCTGAATTGGTTCACCATATAGAGCCGATTTAATCTCTTGACAGAAAATACCGGAGTGCCCAAAGCCAATATTGCGGTCAATCACCGCAACCTTTTGTGCTCTGGGCAAGATTTCACGCAATTCCTTAATTGGGAATGGTCGAAACATTCTAATCTTTAACAATCCAACTTTTCTGCCTTTAATTCTTTCCGAATCCACCACCATCCGAGCTGTACCGGTTATCGTTCCGGATGTGACAAGGATTAATTTGGCATCTTCGCAACGATAAGTCTCAATTATACCGTACCCTCGACCAAAAATCTGTTGGAATTCTGCATCAACCTCTTTTGCAACTATTAATGCTTCTTCATTGGCTTTTTGAATTTTATAGCGTATCTCATAGTAATGGTCAGGACTGGTCAAACCGCCAAATGCATGGGGGTCAGCTACATCAAGTTTATACGGTAAATTCACTGGCGGTAAAGGTAAAAACTGGTCAACTATTTCCTGGTCTGGAATATCAACCGCCTCTGAAGTGTGAGAAAGGACAAAAGCGTCAAGCACAACCATAACTGGCAGCAGAATCTTCTCCGCAATTTTAAAAGCCTGAATGATTGTGTCTAAGACTTCTTGATTCGATTCACAATAAAACTGAAGCCAGCCAACATCCCTTTGACTCAAAGAGTCGTTTTGGTCGGTCCAGACTGACCAACCCGGTCCCATTGCCCGGTTCACATTAGCTAAGACAACTGGTAGCCGTGCTCCAGCTGCCCAATGTAACATCTCGTGCATCAATGCCAGCCCTTGAGCGGAAGTAGCAGTAAAGGTTCGGGCTCCGGTTGCCGCAGCAGCAATACAAGCCGCCATTGCCGAATGTTCCGATTCGACTTTAATAAACTTAGCATTCAGTTTACCCGATGCACAGAACTCAGACAATAGTTCGACAATTTGAGTCTGGGGAGTGATTGGATAAGCTGCGATTACTTGAGCCCGGGCAAGTTGAGCACCGTAAGAGACAGCATGATTTCCAGTAACAACCTTCTTCATCGCGCCTCCTCTTCTTCCATTGTGATTGCGTTCCTTGGGCATTCAGAAGCACAAACACCACAACCTTTGCAGAAGTCGTAGTCAAA
>JBDRUX010000081.1:0-10626 GCA_039801565.1 Caldifarciminota bacterium | reverse complement strand
AAACCAGCCTTTCTTCAAAAACCTAAGACGAATTTAACTTATAGGAACTAAATCCACCAACAACTAATTGAGCGAAAATTTAACCATTGACAATTTGACGGTGTTAAGTATCCTTATCGCAAATGCGAATTCGACTATTTTTGTTAATTAGTGCCTTGGCCTTCTTTTTTGACCAGTTGACAAAGTTCTTAGTGCAAAAGACTATTCCGCTCTATCATACTCAACCAATTATTGGTGACTTTTTTAGAATCACATTGCTTAAAAATCCAGGTGGAATTTTTGGCATTCGGATTTTTTCGGATATCTCATATTATCTTATGCCATTAATTGGCATCGTTATCGTTATAATTTTTGCCCTTCGGACCAAGAACTTCTTTTATCTTACTGCCTATGCCTTAATTTTAGGCGGAGCGATTGGTAATCTCTGGGACCGAATTCGAACTGGCGGTGTTGTTGATTTTATTGACATTGGGATAAAAAATCTCCGTTGGTATACTTTTAACTTGGCTGACGCCTATATTGTTGTCGGTATTCTGATGATTTTAGGCGCCGAAATTTTTGGTCCAAAGCCGAGGTCTGAAACGCCTAACAAACCAAATTCAAACTAAAAAATTAATCTTACCAGCTAATTAAACATCAAAAACTACAGTTGCCTTATAACCGGTTTCGGTCGGTTCAATCTTATACATATGATAAGTTGGAGTCTTAATTTCGATCTTTATCCGATGGCGCGAC
This sequence comes from Caldifarciminota bacterium, assembly GCA_039801565.1. GTDB lineage: Bacteria > Hydrothermota > Tepidihabitantia > Tepidihabitantales > JAOUPE01 > JBDRUX01. The sequence goes on along the minus strand of JBDRUX010000081.1, from coordinate 9,891 downwards.
TTATCAAACCTTTCGCCAGAAAGGCAAGCATTTATGGTGTAGTCTTTTAATTCAATACTTTTTACTCGCTTGACCACAAAATATTCGGCACTGAAAATGAAAATTAATTCTCTAAGCCAATCCATAAATAAATCCGAAAGATTTTGACTATTAACGGTTAGAGTCTTTGTTTCTTTTTCCTCCACCGAAGATAAATCCAAAATATTGTCGAAAACCGCAAAGCAGGCATTAGCAAAGAGTTCTGGCAAATCCTTACCAAAAATCTCCATTCCTAAATCCGAGGTATGGTTAAGATAACGATATCTCATTGTTAAGTAAAGGTTAAAAGAGATTACTAATAATGTCAACCGGTTTATCGCTGCATTCTAAAAAGGCATTTTTTAATGAGGATTATCTGAACGTAAACCTACAATGCCTATCGGGTCTGGGCTAAATTTGCCCCAGAGCCAGGGATAGCCGAGCAACCGATATTTAATGTCAATGCTTTTGGTCTCAATATCTATCCCAATCCAGCAAAAATGTATCTCGCTATTCGCTTACCGCTGTCCGCTCTAAGCTCAATGCTCAAGGCTATGCGCTAAAAATCTTTGATGTCTCAGGGAAATTGGTAAAAGAAATTGCCTTTAGTGAATCAAATCGCAATAACAACGAAATAAAGATATCGCTCAAAGGAATCACTCCCGGAATTTACTTCATGCAATACGGAACCGAGACCAAAAAGTTTCTGGTCGTAAGATGAAATTAACTCTAACTGGTGTTAGGGCAGAGATTGTTTAAGTTAAATTGACGCTTGCATTTTTGTGCTTGACAAAAATCGAAATGAATCTATAATACAATTGAGTAGTCATATGCTGCCAATAAAACGAACTCTTCTTGAAAATGTCGTTCAATGTTCAAGAAAATTTAGCCGGTTCCTCAATTCAAAACGGTTACTTACTGTTCACTCCGGAACCGGTTTTGTTTGGGAAGGTTTGGGATGCTGTAAACCAGACTCTTCCAAATATTTATTTTTATTGCAGCAAAAAAGGCCAGCGGAGGCTAATAGCTAAAGATAAAAGAAAGGTGGCTCAATGAAAAAGCTACTCACTCACTATTATTTGTCTAATAGCCTTCCAAGGTTTTGCCTACCAATTACAGAATTACGAAAATCAATTTTCTTTTTATAATGAGCGAGGTTTCAATCGAGTCCGAGCTCCTGATTTCTTCCTTCAAGGAATACCCGGTCATCCTGAATTGCCGGTAAAATATCTTCATTATATAATACCGCCCAATATGAAAGCGGATTCAATCCAAATCACAATCAAGCGAGTATCACAAATCCCGGGTTCTTATTATCTCTACCCGGCTCAGCCTGATGTGCCGCTTTGTAGTATTCCGCCTTGGGTACCACCAGATTCAATTATTTATAATTCTGACTCACTATATCCGAATAAATTTATCGAAATCGTAAACAGTGGTATCTTTGATGGCGCTCGTTTAGTCACAATTGCAGTCCATCCGTTACAATACCGTCCGCGCAGTCGCCGGATTTTTCTGGTAAGAGACATCGCTTTCACTTTTGCATTAAGTCCTACCGACATTCCGAATCGGGCAAAGATAAGAGGAGTGAATGCGCAGAAGACTTATGAAGCGGTATTGAAAGCAGGGGTTGAAAATGATGAGGAGATACCGCTTTATTATCAACCGCCAGTGCTTGTTCCGGATGCCCCACCACCCCAACCATTAACTCCAGCAACTTATACAATCATTACGAATGATGCTATTCCGGGAATGATGGAAGCGTTCCAACCGTTTGCGGATTGGCTTACCGATAAAGGAGTTTCCGGCTGTGGTTTTCCCATTAAGTGTTGCTCTTAACTATCCCGGAGAAGACGATGCTGAGCGGTTGCGAAACTTCATAATTGATGCTTACACTAATTATGGAACGGTCTGGGTTCTGCTTGGTGGTGATGGTTATTATCAAGGTTCGACGAATTATATAGTCCCATTCCGAAAGGGTTGGGCACGGAATAACCTAAACCTAGATTTGGTAAGTCATATTCCGCCGTCGGATTTGTATTTCTCAGATATGAACGGAAAGTGGGATGTGGATAAAGACAACAGGTGGGGAGAGCCTACTGAGGATTCTGTTGATGTATACCCCGAGGTCTTTGTCGGTAGGATTCTAACTAGTAGTCCCAAAGAAACACGCAACTGGGTCGATAAAATCATTTATTACGAGCAAGATGGCAGTACCAATTTGGATCTTTTCAGATATACTACTTGGAATTACGATAGCATCAATGGAACAGAACCTGAGTTCTGGTTATACCCATGGCCTGAAACGAGGGCAAAATTCCCCAGTTATTACACTCAGAACAACTGTAAACGCCAGAATGCCAATGTTGTAATAGACAACCTTAACTTAGGACATGGTATTTACGGAATTTATCAACACGGATGGCCAAATAAATTTCAAACATGGGCTAATTATGTATGGGCGTATGCTGAAGACGACGGTCTAAATCATCTGACCAACAAAGGTCGTTATTATGTAGTTTATTCCATCAGTTGTTATAACGCTGCATACGATACATTTACACCTCCCAACCAATGGACTTTTCCAACTGATACTACAATAGCCGATGCCTTTACAGATAGCTACGACAGCATAGGAGCGGTAGCATTTCTTGGAAACACAAGATTAGGTGCTAAATTTAGTTCTCGACAACTTCACGATAAGTTCTTAGGTTCACTTTTTCGGACCGATGATGATGTTCATATAGGTATGCATTCTTTAGGAACAGCGGAGGGTTGGTCTAAAGCCTATTTCCCCCATAATGTAGGTTGGGGTTGGTTAGTCACCCACTCTCATAATCTCTTTGGTTCACCGGAAAATGAACCCTGGATTAACTATCCTGGCGAAATGATTGTTGAACATCCAACCTACATTCCGGTCGGGCAAATTGTGCGGTTTACGGTGAGGGTATGGGATAGAAACGCACCTGCTCCTACCCCTTTGCCCGGAGTCAGGGTATGTCTGCATAAGCAATCAGATATACTACCCTACGAAATATACGAAATTGGCTGGACTGACGCTAACGGTTCAGTAACCTTTGAAATCGATGTTCCTACCGAAGGCGTTCTCAAGGTGACCTGTTTCCGTCCGCGTCAAGAAACTCCAAGTGTGTATACACAATATTTACCAAGTCGAACGATATGTCATGTTGGAAGCGAAACCAGTGGCGGTCAAGAGCAAGTGTCTGAATTACCAACGGAACTTTTCCTGACTGTTTCTTCACCAACTTCATCATGCGGAAAACTGAAACTATTTTACAGGCTTCCTAAAGACGAAAGATTAAAGCTTATGCTCTATGACCTATCAGGTAGAGTAACAATGATTCTAAAAGACGAAGAAATGAAAGCTGATTATTACAACGACGTTCTTACTCTCGACCAGCAGCGATTGAGAAACGGTGTTTACTGGTTCGTATTGAAATCAGAAAAAGAAACAAGGACCGAGAAACTGGTTTTTATGAGATAAAAATGATTAGTTTCCACCGACCCTTTAAGTGAAAGGAGTCCAGATGAAAAGGTTTGTGATACTTACAATGATTTATATATTGTCGAGGTCTGTTTCTGCCCAGAATTGGATAATTGAGCCTATTGATAGTATAGACTATATGTTTGATTGTTCAATCGCTATGGATATACAAAATAACCCTCAACTCGCTTATTGCACTCGCCAAAGATTGGGAGGAAATTTTTATTCTTATTGGATAAAATACGCTAGCTGGAACGGAGTTACTTGGGAATTCCAACCAGTTGAGACGACTGAAGCTTTAAACACTGGAATACCAGTTTTCAAGGCGGTTAGACTTCGTTTAGACAACCAAAATCATTCTCATATCGCTTATGTTTATGTTAAAGATTCTTGCCAGTATAAATATGCTTATTATGATGGTGGTTCTTGGCAAATTTCCGTAATTGATAGTGTAAAAAATCTTCGTTACTACCATATACCAAGAGGGTGTTTTGATATGACATTGTCTCAAAGTGGCATTCCTTATATAAGTTATTCGTTTATAAACTGGAAAGATTCTATCCATGGAATTAGATATGCATACAAAAGCGGTGATAGCTGGATTATTCAGTCGGTTTGGGAAGAAGACGGAATTCCCCATTCTTATCTCTCCACTACTGCAATTGACGTTGATAGGACCGGGTATCCAGTAATTGTCTTTGAATATTATTATCCTGCACCAATAAACACAGGGTACTTGTTCTGTGCCCGTTTCGATGGACTAAATTGGGTAATCGATACTGTAGCTCATAGTTCACAGGCTGGTTATTTTGTTTATTCACTAAAGCTTGACAATTCTGGTCGTGTCCATATTTTCTATCAAAATGACTTCGACCTCTTTTATGCTATAGAATGTGGCGACACTTGGTATTTTGAATGGTTAGGATTTAATGGATTATTTGAGTCAAGAGGCGATATGGTGCTGGACGGTGACAAACCAAAAGTTGTATGGAGCTCTATAGAGGACTATCTCACTTACGCATACAAAATTGACACGCTTTGGCGATATGAGATAATCGAACCTAACTATGAGGCACTTTATCCATCTTTGGCTAGGGAAGTTGAAAATGGAGAATATGTGTGCTTCATTCGGGGTGATGTAGCTTATGATGTACTCTGCTATGCTCGGAGGGTTTCTTCTGAAATCATTGAAAAAGCGGCAAAGTCGGAACTGTCTAAAGAACTGTGTCTAACTATGCATTCATCAATCGTGACTTCTAAAATCCTAAAATTGTCTTGCGGACTTCCTAAGGACGAAATAATAAAGATTATGCTTTATGACTCGTCGGGTCGAGTAATGATGAGACTAAAGGACGAAAGGATGAAAGCCGGTTATTACACCGATGCGATTAATCTTAACCGACTGCACAACGGTATTTACTGGCTCGTATTGAAATCAGGCAACGAAACAAAGACCAAAAAATTGGTTTTAATAAAGTAGAAATGCTTAACTTCCGCCAATCTTTTAAGAACTTTGCCGAAGGTAAACTTCGGCGCTAAAATACCATGTAGAAAATGAGAGGCAGAAAATGAAAAGCTTTTTAATATTGATGACTATTTTTATTGTATCAACGGGTATATTCGCCTAGCACTGGACTATTGAATTGGTTGATAGTGTGAGCGCTGAATGTTCATCAATTGGTATAGATACCGAGAATCACCCTCATATCGCATATTGCTCTGGTTGGCTCAAATATGCTCAATGGAACGGAATCGGTTGGGAGTTACAGCTCGTTGACACTATTGGACATAACAGAACCGCTAAATTGTATTTAGATGACCAAAATGCCCCCCACATTGCTTATTTTAAGGATTCTTGCATTTTAAAATACGCTTATTACGATGGCAACTCTTGGCAAATTTCAAAGATTGACAGCTTCAAAGTCGCTTCCCAATATATACTGTGGAGTAAATATATAGATTTGAAACTATTTAATGGTATCCCCCATATCAGCTACTCTTTTATAAATTACAATGATTCTACCCGCGGAATCCGGTATGCATTCAAAAGTGGGGATAGCTGGATAACCCAAACTGTTTGGGCAGAAAACAGAATTCCTACCCCTTTTCTACTCACTACCGCAATTGACCTTGACCAGACAAATTATCCGATTATTGCTTTTGAGAATTATTATCCTGATCCGATTGATAGTGGATACTTATTCTGCACCCGTTTTAATGGTCAAAACTGGGCAATTGATACCATTGAACGCCATTGGTATTCCAATTACTATGTTTACTCTTTAAAAACTGACATTTACAATCGAATTCATATCTACTACCAACGTCTCATTGAACTTTTTTACGCTGTTAAAAGTAGTGATACTTGGACAATTGAGTTTGTGGCAACTAATGGTTGGGGCGAGTGCGGTGGTGAAATGGTGTTAAATGAAGAAAATCCCAATGTTGTTTATAGTTCAATTCGTGACCCACTCACTTATGCTTGGAAAAGAGATACGATGTGGTATTTTGAAATAATCGACTCGCATTATCCTGGACTTTATCCTTCTTTAGCAAAAGATAATGAAGGGGGACTGCACGTATCTTATACCAGATTTGACGATAATTGTCTCCTTTATGCCCAAAGGACACCCAATGCAATAGAAGAAAGAGTGGTTTCGTTAAAAACCGAAATTCCAAGTGTTGTCTACCCCAACCCGGCAAAAGCCGTGATGCGTGTCCGTTGTCCGTCTTCCGTGAAAGAAGTCAAAATCTTTGATGTCTCAGGAAAGCTAATAAAAGAGATTGCCCTGCCTGCTGGTAAAAATGAATTTAAAATCTCCCTGAAAGGAATCAATTCTGGAATCTACTTCTTAAAGGTTAGCAACCAGACCAAAAAGTTTCTGGTTGTGAAATAAGTTGTAGCGGTGCGATTTATCGAACAAAAGACTTTTATCTTGGCTTAAGGAGCCGAATAAAACCAATCGTTACTCTCTTAGCTTCTTTTACTAACCTGCCTTCGTCCAAGTCTCCAAGCTTGCCGATTAGCCAGATTATGAGTCAACCTCTCTGCCTGCTTTCGAGCCAACCTTTCTGTCTGACTATCTGTTGGTTTACGAACCTCTCTCCCAGCCAGCGTCCGAACCCGCATTTTACGCTTCCCCTATGCCAAATACCCGGGCATCTAACAAGTCAAGCCCAAGACCTACCCTCGATACCGTTCCCTACACCGCCTACGGGTTAGCCAGGGAGTAGCCCCTAGGCTAGCCCCTTATGATATGTCAAGAGATATTAAGCTTAAGAAATCAATAACTTACTGTAGTTTATGGGCATAAAAGGAGACTATGTTTAAAATCATAACACCAGCCAACACTGGGGTTAACTTTTTACAAATAATTAACTTACCATTGAGCCGACCGCAAAAGAATCATACCATCAATTTCATCGACACTTTATTTATGGACAAATCCGCAAAAACAATTGCTAAATTAAACCGACCCCTTTTACTACTTAACTATCACCCTTCTCCATTAATTGACTTCTTCAAACTTATAGCCATTGGCAAGTCGAAAAAAATCGCCGGCAGACATTAATTGGGCAATATTTCAGGTTAATCTCTTTAAACTACCGCTATTTATTGCAATTGATGATTTTAAGACCAAGAAACCACAGCCGAATCCACACTTTTAAGCGGTAGATTATTTATTTGACCCAGCCGAAAGGTATATCTTTAGCCTCCCCTTTTGGACCTTGCCGATTCAAATTAGGCGTCGTCTCATTTCAGTTAATCGGCGGCAATAGTGAAGGAAAAGACTGCATTAACAAAATATTAACTAATTACAGCTGGTCTTTTACCACTATCTGCGTGTCACTTGCTACTTTCCTCGCAGAAATAGTTGGATTTATTTAAGGACTTTAAGTGGTGAACGGGTAACGGAATGCGGAATTTTGATACAATCTGTTTTTAATTATATAGTGCCAAACCTTTTCTGGCAACATATAACGAACTGAAAGACCTTGACTGATTCTCTTTCGAATCAACTTGCTTGCAATCTCAATTTGAATAACCTTTAATGTCATTGTATTGGCAAGGCGGTTTTTGGCCGCCGGGATTGGGCAGTTAGGTCTTGACATCACCACTATCTTCGCCAGTTGGCAAAGTTTTTTTGGCTCTTTCCAATTGGAAAGTTCACGGAATTGGTCAGCGCCAATTATCAAATACAATTGGTCATTGGGATAGATTTTTTTAAGTTCTCGCAAGGTATCAACGGTAAACGATTTTCCACCCCGTTTTGCTTCGATATCTGACAATTCAAAAAACGGATTACCGGCGATTGCTAATTTCAACATTTTAAAGCGATGTTGGTAGGATAGCAAGTGCCGCTTATGCGGTGGAGCAAAGGCTGGAATGAAAAGCATCTTATCCAATTTTAGTTTCTCGAAAATATCTTGAGCCACTAAAAGATGACCGAGGTGAACTGGGTTGAATGAACCGCCAAAAATACCAATCTTTTTTCGGACCCTAACCATTTAACTAATTTTTATTAGTTTTCGCCGACTTTGCTATCCTGAGTTTCCGGAACCAACTCGTTTAAGTTTTCTTTATTCCGATTTTTTAGCACCTCATCTTCTAATTTTTTTAATTGTATTATTGCTTTTCGCTGAATTACTGGTTGGGTACTGTCACTTGCTAATTCTTCAAATAATTGGCGAGCTTGTTCAAAAGCACCATTATTAAAATACGCAATGGCCAAGGGGAACTTTGCCTTATGTGCCCAGGTTGTTTTTGGGTAATGTTCTAAGATGTGTTCGTAATAAATTCGCGCTGCCTCAAACTCTCCGGCACGAAAGTACAAACTTGCTGCTTTAAACTCTTTATTTGCCAATCTTTCCTCCAGTTCAGTTTGGACCTTTTCAATTTCAGAGCGGTATTCCGAATTAGGAAATTTTTCCTGCACCTCCATTAGCAGTTCGGAGGCTTTAATTAACTGAATCTGGTCCCGTTCAATATTAGAATTGGAACGCAAATAGGCTAAAGCCAATTTTACCATCGCCGATTCAATAAATTGACTAGCCGGAAAGTTTTTAATAAAAAAATCGAATTCGGTTATCGCTTGAACATAGTCCCGTTTTTCAAAGTATGCGACGGCCAGATAATATTGGGCATCTGCCGCATAACGACTGCCCGGATAATTGAAGATTATGTCCGAAAAACCAGTAATTGCTTTATCGTAAAGTTTCTTTTTAAGATTGGCCATTGCCAATTCAAATTGTTCATCAACTGGTCGAATCGGTGGTTTTACAATCGGTCGCTTGGTACAATTGCAAAAAAAGAGCAACAAGCCAATAATTAAAAGGATTCGGTGCATTTGTCTTATAATCGCCTCACCACTTCGCGAACCAAGGCAGTAAGTTTTGGTTCGGCTTGGCTGGCGATATTTAATATTTCTGCCAAATTGACCGGCCGCATCGCATCTGGCAATCCCATATCCGTAACGACCGAAAGTCCTAAGACTTTAATACCGACCTGGCGAGCGACAATAACTTCGGGAACGGTTGACATCCCAACTGCGTCGGCTCCGATATTTCGGAAGAAACGATATTCAGCGGCGGTTTCTAAATTTGGTCCAATTGTCGCTAAATAGACACCACGCCGGATTGGTAATTTTAAGTCCAAAGCAACCTTTTCGGTTAAGGCAATCAATTCTCGGTCATAACAATTATACATATCCGGAAACCTTGGTCCAAAATCTGGGTCGGTAACACCCCGTAATGGATTGTCTCCTAAAAGATTGATATGGTCGGTGATAATCATTATGTCGCCGGCAGAAAACAGCGGATTCAGACCACCGCAGGCATTCGAAACAATAAGAATTTTTATTCCCAAGCCGTGCATCACCCGGATTGGATGCGTAATCTCTTGCATCGTGTATCCTTCATAATAATGAAAACGCCCCTGCATCACCGCAACTTTTTTCCCACTCAAGTTACCTAAAATGAACCGACCGGAATGACTCTCGACGGTCGGAATTGGAAAATGAGGAATTTCTTGATAAGGGATTACTGCTATAGGCTCAACATCTTTGGCTAACATCCCTAACCCAGTACCAAGAATAATTCCAATTTCCGGTTTAAAATTTAGTTTATTTTTGATTGCCTTAACGCTTTCTGCGATCTTCTCCTTCATAATGTTTCTCTTCGTTTGATTCTTTTTTCTCCCAATGTTCCAGCATTGCTAAATAACTTTGGATAATATTTCGAATCTCCTGCACAAAGGTATGTTTCTTAATCGTTAATTCGCTAATTTCAGCTCTTAACCGTTTTGTTTCATCTTCGGCTTTTTGAATGATGGTCTGTGCTTCAAGTTTTGCTTTTTCAATAATCGCCTC
>JBDRUX010000080.1:0-10767 GCA_039801565.1 Caldifarciminota bacterium | reverse complement strand
CTAACCGGAAGTTGCTGATTGGTTAGGATTAAAATCAAAATATTCAAAGTCTTATCGCTCGCTTAGAAAATGGATTTATCCAAAATCTCGTTTCGTTTTCTTGACTTTACGAAATCCCATATTAAAATTTTTGAAGTCCTGCCCAAGTTGGCCAAAAGCCGAAGTGGCGGAACTGGGAGACGCAGCGGACTCAAAATCCGCCACCCGATTCGGGTGTGAGGGTTCGACTCCCTCCTTCGGCATTCGCTTTCGTCAGTCGTCGGACTCTACGAGTAACGACTCCCTCCTTCGGCATTTGCCTTCGTCAGTCATCGGACTCTACAAATAACGACTCTCCCTTTGTAAAGGCGAGATATAGCGAAATGATTTTCCTAATTAGAAAAAGAAAAGGTAACGAACTTTTACCACTCCAATTCGTTCAATCAAAGGAAATTTGGTTTGGTTTGCATCGTGCGCTTCGTTAAAAGCCAAATAGACCCAACTCTTTGGTTTAAAATTCCAGGCAAGAAGTAGATTTAAATAATGAACTTTAGTATCAAAGTCTAATTCGGAATAAATCCTTAATTGTAACTCACGGGTTAAAGCCCAATTGATTGAGGGACGCAAAATCCAACTCACCGCTTCGATTTTTCCAATTGTATCGAATTCGGTTGTATTGTTAATATTCAAATTGGTCTTGACACTGGGACTAAACCGCCAACTCAATTGGAGATAAAAATTGCCATTTGGGGCAAAATAATTTCGCCGGTAGTTGTATTCTTTGTTAGTTGCCCACAAGCCTCCGGTCAGGTATAATGGTTTTGCGCCATCGGTCCAGAAACCAAATTCGCCGTTCGATTTCGGATAAGCGATATTTTGTTCATAATCCCGGCGATAAGTGAAACCTAACCAATTTCCCCAGTTATTGTCATAGTTGGAATTGATATAAATATTACAGCCGTAACTATTAACTGATTCACCGCCTTCCCGCATACTATTTAAACTACTATTGATTGATAAGGAACGAATGAACCCAAGGTTATAAAAGTTTGGTCCGCCACCACAAGTGAAATCCCAGCCTTTATAGGCAATAAAACCGATGCCGCTCACATCAAAATCATTTGGAATATTAAGGAACTGAAAATAAGTGCTGAATTTTTCTCCTTCATAGTTAATGCTTGAGTATTCTGCCCAATTGGCTTTGGTTTCATTTTGTTTAGCCGATTGGGCATAAGTGGCTTGAGTCTTAATTTCTAAGTCCTGATGTTGCAATCCACCGTCTAAGCCTAAAGTGGTGTTAGCGGAATTTTCGCTGACTTTGGTAGCATAGTGGAGACCGAGGTTGGTATTTTTTAATCTGCCAAAACCAAATTGGCGCAGCCTTAAAACTCGGTAATAGGATAGCGGTTCAATATTAACGATGGTGTCTATTTCGTAATTGACTTTTTGAGAAATGGCATCGAGAAAACCGATATCGGTTTCGGCTATTTTAGCAGTGAATTTCGCTCCGGCAAGGATTGGAACAGGTTTACCATTGGGTAGGGGTCGGCCAATCCGTCGCGAATAGAAATATTTGATTGGGGTAGTGAAAATTTCAGCATCTTCAATAAAGAAGGGACGCCGTTCCGGATACCATAATTCATATTTGCCCAAATTGATTTGAGATGGGTCGGCTTCAATCTGAGCAAAGTCCGGATTGGTGGTGAAACGAAAGGTTGCAGCGTTACCCAAAGTCCAACTTACATCTAAGCCAGCATCAGGTTTAACTTTTATCTTCTCATCTTGCTCGTATCGGCAGAGTGCTACCGGATAGATTTCGAGATTCGCCCCACGAACTTGCGGTTTGATACCAATTAGCCGACCGCTTTGTGATACTCTGACCGCTTGCCTCGATTGCGGTGACCAATAAGATTGTTCATCGTTAATCGCGATGTAACGGGTAAAATTGATGCCCCATTCGTTAATGTCCGGATTATAGCGAATCGAACGAAACGGAATGGCAATTTCTACACAGTAGCCAAAATTGGTAAGACTGACTGCTGAATACCAAATACCATCCCAAGATTTATCCCAATTCCGAAAGTCCGCGGTAACGGTATAGTCGGCTTGGACTCCGCCGGCATTAATAACAAAGTAGTAACCGGTATTCTGGTCATCAAAGGTATCTAAAAGTAAACCAACTCGGTCACCGCTGTATTCATCACGAAGTAATACTTGGCGATTTATCGATTTTAAATTTCGACAATAACACTTGAAAGCAACATAAAGGTTTTCGGGGTCATAGAGTAAATAGACTGTGGTGCTTTCGGTGGCAGGTTCGCCTTCTTTGGGTCGCTGCTGGATAAAGCTCTTTGCCGAATCACCCGAAGACCAAATTGGCTCCAATTGTCCGTCAATCTTGGGTCGAATCGAAGTTAACTTTGCCTGAATGGTTGGTTTGGTCTGAATGAGTATTATTAGTATTGGTAAGATTGCTCCGTTCATCTGCCAAAATCGGTTGATGTTTGGCTGGGTAAATCCCATTTATTATAATAGAATAAGCAATAGTAAATCGGTAGCCAGTTGAATTGGTTTTGTTTCACTATAGTCTTAATCTTCAGTTAGAAGCGCTTTAACCGTCATTGGCTTCTTATGCCGAATTAACTTAATAGCGATAGGAACATTAGGTTCTTTTCTGCTCAGAGTGTTCTTTAGCGTTTTGCAATCAGGGATATTACTGTCATCAATACCGATTATCACGTCCCCGGGTCTTAATCCGATTTTTTCGGCTAAACTATTTTTAAAGACTTCAAGGATAAGGACGCCGTCTTCGACCCCAAAATATTCATCTAATCCAGCTACGATGTCGCAAATTTTAATTCCCAAATAGTCTTTATGGCCACGCAAGGTCTTGGCGATTTTATCAATGAGACCAGTTGTTTGACTTTCTTTTGTTGGTTTTGGCCGGATAGTTGTTTCCACACTAACCGAAATAATTTTTCCCCTGCGGTTGATTTTAAAATTAACTTTCTGCCCCGGTTTAGTCTTAGCAATCTCTTGTAACAAAAACTCTTCATCCAAAACTTTCTTACCCCCTACTTCAATGATAATGTCGCCCTTTTTAATCCCTGCCTTAGCCGCTGGGCAATCCGGTATCACCTCATCAACCTTAACACCACTGCCAGTTTCGTTCTCGGTAATATAGATACCAATAAAACCAACCGAATCCGTCGTTTCGGTTGTTTCTTGCTCAACGCCACTTGCTTCTTCAATAGTGGCTTTTTCTTGACCATAACCTGGGTTAAGAGCCAAATAACCAAATATCAGGTTGATTATTATCAATAAAAACATAACACTTCTCTCCTTTTCTAAGTTTTTCATCTCTTTAAGTTTTTTGCCAAAATTACCGATTTCTTTTCTTCGTAATGTTCTTTGCCAAGTTTATAGTCAAATTTAATTAAATAGATACCAGCAGGAAGTGGTTTACCGGTGTCGGTCTTACCATCCCAAACGATTGAACCAGTCTTTTTATTTAACTTCGTTTTTAAAATTGTCGCAACCGCCTTGCCTTTTAAATCAAAAACCGAAATTAAAAGGTTACCACCAATCTCCGGAACTTCATAGCGTAATAATAAACTGTCTTCAAAACCATCTCGGTCCGGACTAAATCGGTTATGCGGTAGTTGACATAATTCTTTGGCTGGTGATTTATAAACATAGGTTAACCTCTGATTATTGGTAGTGTCTTGGTCTAATGGATATTCGATTCTTGCCCAAACCTCATTATTTCCAGGCGGTGGGTCAAGCCAGTCGAAAGTAACTGTGGTATCCAACTGCGCTTTAAGTAAATTGCCTGTTAATAAACCAATCTTCTCATTGGCGTCGAACCTTTGGTTATAGTTGAGGTCATTGAAGATTAAGACACTCCAATCTTTAGCATCCTGAAATCCTTGATTAAGAAGAGAAATGACCAAAGTCACTCCAATCGTTTCGGCTAAGGTATAAAAGTTACTAATTGCCAAGTCTTGAAACGACAGGATACTGTTTTCCCGGCCCGGGGTTGAACCAGTCGGGTCAATCGCAGGCCGCCAATTTTGCTTGAAGTCGGGAGCGCTAATTGCAATCCTTTTCCAGGCAATGCCGTCTCCAGCACTGTATGGGAAAGTATCGGTGGTATCGCATGGTGTCCCAAAACTTGTCGTTTCTGCCCAATTTGGTGAATACAATAGAATTGGGTCATTATTCTGTAATTCATTACCAATTGTGGTATTGCCAACCGTTAAAATTAAGATACCCGAAGGAAAATCATAAGGCATCGCATAACCCCCGAGCGGTTTTGACATTGTATATTCCGGGTCAAGAATTAAAGCGTACTTTTGTGGTGGCAGTTGAGTACTATTAATAACTACTTGGGGATATTTTTTTAGTAAACTTGAATCAGTCCAAGCAATTAAACTATCGGTCGCATCGAAATCGGTAATTCGCCAACCCAAAAGATTAATGGTATCCAAGGAATTATTATAAAGTTCAACGAATTCATTCCGGTCCTCGGGCAGACCGGGCCCGCTACTGCCCTTGGGATTTGCCATCACTTCATTGATAATAATTCGACTTTGATTAACAAAAAAGATTAAACTTAAAAAAATTTCCAGCATAAGCTTTAGCCATCTTGATTGACTTTCATGGTTGATTGACGGAGCGATTTTTTATCGGCTAATGAGGGTGTGAAGATTGTTATCGAAGCCGGTCCTAATAACTCCTTAAGTCCATTAATCAACGGTTGCGTAATTTTGATTTTATGATTTAAAAGTCTAATCAATTTGGGTTGCGTATCGTTGTCACTTAACTCAAGATAAACCTCACTTTGCCCTGGATGATTTTCTAATTCTTCCTTGATTTTTTGTAACAGGTCATCAGTTAATTTCTGGGCAGGGATTTTAATCTTCAGATGGCGATCGACAACCGGGATTTGGCTAAAAAGTTTAACACTCTCAGCAAAAACTTGATGGCTGCCATCATCACGGGTTCGAACCGTGCCTTTAATTAGGACGCATTCGTGAAGTTTTAGAAAGGGGCGGGCCGTCTGAAATAATTGATTAAAGACCATAACTTCGACTATTCCGTTAAAATCCTTAAGCGTAAGCACAGCATACTCCTGACCCCGTTTGTCAGATTTCAATTTTTTTTCAACAATCACCCCGCCAATTTTCACCATTGTGTTATCAGAGACTCGATCGAGACTCTGGGAATCACAAGTGACTGAACTTTCATATATGGTTCGATAAGCTTCTAAAGGATGCAGAGAGAAATGGAAGCCAAAAGCTTCCAGTTCAAATTGGAGGAGTTCGGCGTCGCTGAAGTTACTGGAAGTTTTTTCTTTTACCTGGTCAACGCGGCGAGTTGGTTCAAAAAGTGAGGTCTGACGGTTAGCAAAGGCAATTCGCTCGGAACTGGTAATGGCTAATTGGGTGTCTAATTCGGCTAAAAGGAATTTACGGTTAGGATGGAACAGGTCAAGGGCGCCGGCTTTGATTAATGATTCATAAGCCTTGCGATTGGCAAAGTTTCGCGTCCGCCGCAAGAACTGAAATAAATTTTCATATTCGCCCCGTTTCCGCCTTTCTTCAACAATTCCCTCGGCTACCATCTGTCCAACATTTTTTATACCACCCAAGCCAAATCTTATCTTTTTATCTTCAATTGTGAAGGAATAGTCACTTTTATTGATATCGGGTGGCAAGACTGAAATCTTCATTCGTTTCGCTTCGTCAATAAATTTGCCAATCTTATCCTGGTCACCAATCTCACAAGTTAACGCTGCGGTAAGAAAATGAAGAGGATAATTAGCTTTGAGATAAGCGGTAAGATAGGACAAATAAGCGTAACCAGCCGAGTGTGACTTATTGAAACCATAACCAGCAAATGGAGTAATCAGGTCGAAGATCTTTTGCGCCAACTCTGGTTTGATACGATTTCTTTTGGCACCTTCAATAAATGATGTCCGCAGCGCCTCCATTTCCTCAGGAATTTTTTTGCTCATTGCCCGGCGTAACTTATCCGCCTCTGCCAGGGAAAATCCGGCTATAATACCGGCGATTTGCATAACCTGCTCCTGATAGACAATAACACCATAAGTCTCCTCCAAAACTTCGCGCATCAAAGGATGTAGGTAACTAACAGGTGCCTCACCTCGTTTTCGCTTAATAAATTCACTAATGCCCACGCCCAATGGACCAGGTCGGTAAAGCGAAATAACAGCAATTATATCCTCAATTTTATCAGGACGCGATTGGCGTAAGATATCCCGCATCCCTTGACTTTCCAATTGAAACACACCAACCGTTTCGGCTCTTTGCAGTAAAGAATAAGTCTTTGGGCAATTCAACGGAATTGCCTTTTTATCAATATTGTTGCCTTCGGCTTTTAACAATTCTAAAGTCTTCTCAATTACGGTAAGAGTCCTTAAGCCCAATATATCCATCTTTAAAAGACCAACCGCATCTAAACTATTCATATCGTATTGGGTACAAATATCTCCTTCAGCGGAACGGTAGAGTGGTACAAATTCAATTAATGGTTTCGGAGCAATAACCACACCGGAGGCATGAATTGAGGCATGTCGCGCCAAACCCTCTAATTTCGTAGCAATTCCCCAAAGTTCTTGATACTCCGGTTGGCTATTGATAATAGTTTTTAACTCCATTGTGTTGTTGAGCGCTGCCTCCAGTGTCATATTGAAGGGAATCAACTTTGCGATGCGGTCGACTTCAGGCAATGGAATATCCAATACGCGACCCACATCGCGAATACAGGCACGTGCCTGCATCGTGCCAAAAGTAATAATCTGGGCAACATTTTCCTGACCATAGCGCGTGCGAATGTAATTTATTACCTCATCTCGCCGGGAATCAGCAAAATCAATGTCAAC
Source organism: Caldifarciminota bacterium (assembly GCA_039801565.1). Classification (GTDB taxonomy): domain Bacteria; phylum Hydrothermota; class Tepidihabitantia; order Tepidihabitantales; family JAOUPE01; genus JBDRUX01. The sequence continues at coordinate 3,881 of JBDRUX010000080.1, read as the reverse complement.
GTCCGGTAAGGTAACCCGCTCCGTTGTCATAAATCTTTCAAATAGTAGTCCATAGCGCAAAGGGTCAATATCGGTAATTCCCAAGGTGTAAAGTACTAAACTACCAACCGCTGAACCACGCCCCGGACCAACTGGAATATTTTTGCTCCGCGCAAAATCAATAATATCCTTCACGATTAAAAAATAACCAGCAAAACCCATCTTCTCAATTACTGACAATTCATATTGGAGTCGTTCAGTCAAGGCTGGTGTGATGCGATGGTAGCGCTGTTGCAATCCCTTCTCTGCCAACCGCTTAAGATAATCAAAATCTGATTTATAATCAGCGGGTCGGGGATATGCCGGCAAAAAAAACTGCTTACCAATATTCTCTAACAAAAGATTACACCGCTCCGCCACTGTTTCCGTATTCGCCAGCGCTTCCGGTAAATCCGCAAATAATTCAGCCATCGCCAAGGGCGATTTGAAATAGACCTCTTTGCTCTCAAACCGTAAACGGACTTTATCAGTCAATTTCTTCCCAGTTTGAATACAGAGCAAGACATCATGGGCTTTGGCGTCCTCAGGCTTTAAATAATGGCAGTCATTGGTTGCAACCAAAGGAATTTTCAATTCCGAGTTGATTCTAATTAATCCCTGGTTTACCAAGTCATTCTCCTTCAAATTCAGTCGGGTCACTTCTAAATAGAAGTCATCCTTCCCAAAAATTGATTGATATTCAAGAGCAGCTCTTTTAGCTTTTTCGTAATCATCCTTTAGGAGAAAATAACCGATCTCGCCCTTCAAACATCCCGAAAGTCCAATTAGACCTTTATGGTATTGGGCCAGTAAATTTTTATCAATGCGGGGCCGATAATAAAATCCTTCCAGATAACCAAGTGAAACCAATCGTATCAAATTTTTGTAACCTTCGAGGTCTTTACAGAGTAATGTTAGGTGAAAAGATGATTCCGGGATTTCGGTATGGATTTTTTTATCACGCCGGTCGCCCGGCGCGACATAAACCTCAGCACCAATGATTGGTTTTATGCCGGCATTTTGGCAGGCGCGGTAGAACTCAATCGCACCGAAAAGATTACCGTGGTCGGTAATTGCTAACGCTCCCATAGCAAATGAACTAGCTTGCTTAACCAAATCCTTAATCCGGCATGCACCGTCCAAAAGACTATATTCAGTATGATTATGCAAATGAACAAATCTTATCTCTCTCACCAATTTGATTAAATTAAATTAAATCGAAAAGTCAACTATAAATTTTTGCCACTGCAAAGTAAAATTTTTCCTTCTCTTTCACCGAAATCAAAAAGAAAATTATAAGCATTAAAGAACAATTCCTACTCAATCATTTACTGCTATCTGGTTGATCTTTTAAAAGAGTAAAGGCATTCTATTTCATATGATACCGTTCGCACCATCTTTGTTAAAAATCATCTCCCTACCCAAATACTAAACTGAAAAGGTGTTCCCGAAGACAATTTGAAACCGAAAAAAACCAGCGTATTAACCCAAATGAAATTTTATTATTGGATACTAGCCGTTGAAAAGAAATTAAAGTTAATCCTTACTTTTGACGACCACTTCAGAAAAACCACTTGCCGCCCGAATCGCTGAACACGATACCCCTTGAGAAAATAATTGTGATTTGGATGAGATTTTCTGTTTACGAGAGATACGGAAAATAAAGAATGGGGATACTTTTAGTTATAATGGCAGACATTTGTTTTCTCTCAATATATTAACTTTTCTCAAAGAAGTAATATTTAGGCACCGTTATGTTAGTCCGGTCAGGAATTTTTTAAGATACAACTCCGTAGAAATTGCGATTGTGAGATTCCTGAACAAAGTAGCTTAAATAATTCATTTATTGAGTAGAGGGCAGTAAAGTCTTTTTTTTCTAATGGTAACTTTTTAAAAACTGATACAAAAGAAAGATAGAAATCTTTAATATCATTATCCTAATCAAGTAGGTAATTTCTTATTCGATTTGCCATTTTAATTCCAATTGAAAATTAGCATCGGGTTGGAATAGTAACCAAGATAAAACCAAGACCGTCCCTTGATAAATCCGCTCTAAACCACTTTCTGAAGATGAGATAGCGTAAATTGGAAAATACCAAAGGTCGAAATTTGAATCAAGGGCACTTAATGTAATCTTTAAATTCGAAGCAAAAACTTCAAGGATACAGTCTCTAAGGTTAGTCGCTTCGCCAATTTCTTTAGTTTCGATTTTTTTATCGTTAATCATTAACGTCCGCAGTGGACAGAAGCCAAACTCAACTCCAAAACGTATTCCTACAGAACCCGTTGGAATTTGGCGAAGAGCGTAAGTAAACATAATAGCATTCGCTGACATATCATTATTAAATTCAATAGATTTTATCAATGCGGATTGGGGGGTTGCAAAATCTGTCAGATGCATTATTATTTTATGGTCATTATATTGATAAACTCTGGGTCGAAACATAACATCGTAGATTTCTTTTACTCGACTATAATAGAAATCGTTGACTGTGGTTTTTTCGCTTAAGAAATGGTCAAGGAATGACAGTCGGTCATAATTGTCATAAATGAGATAGGATTTAACATTTTCATCCTTCAATTTCAGTTCGGAATGAATTGTTCTAACTGATTCATTAGACTTTTGATTGGTCGCTGTATCGGCAGGGGGAGTTAAAATTTTTTGGTGATAACTCTCTTGATGGCGACCAATAATATCAAATAGATTTATTCCGTATTGTTTCAAATCTAAACAAAGAATTGAACCACCGCGATTGGGGGCAACAACGAAAAATATCTTGGAAGTGTCAAAGACAACTTCATCCTGACCACAAGCATCGTAATCGGTTACTTGGGCAGCTTGAGGGTTAACATCAACTAACAAATCAGCCTTGAGTAAATGACGGTAGACCTCTTGTCTTAAATGAGGAAGATATAGGCCACCAAAAATACCATGCCAATAGGCATCGTTACATTGACCTTTAAAAAGTTCAATTTTTGCTTGCCCAAATGCAGAATGTGGACCATGGTTTGCGGACTGTTGGGCAATTTTTTTAGAAATATAAAGCATCCGTTTGTGCAACCGATTGGCTTCTGGGTACTTGACCAAAAAATTCCGGAAAAAACCAGTTCGCAAAGGGTAGTAGTTAGAACCGAGTTTTCCTTTCGTCTTTTCGTAGCGGGTAAAGGCTTTTGCCGATAGTACCCACTCGCCCATCTCTTCGTACGATGAATTATCCAGATAAATTCGTCCCCAATTCGGATTCGATTCAAGATACTCACTTAACAAAATAGTTTGAGCGAAGTCGGTTTCAGCAAGGGTTTGGAGAAATTCCTTTAGCCAACCTTTCTCATAGCAATGAAGATAAGTTCCGGGCCACACGCCAAATTTTTCACCGTCGTCAAATAAGAGCTGAAGACGATTTTGCCCTTTCGCCATATTATCTTTCAAGAATTGAATTGTTTTGGCAACCGGTTGAAAAGGGACAAGATATCTTAATTCTTTACTACTGGGGAAAACCGATAAGGTTAGCCCCTCATCTTCGGTTATGTAATAACCATAAAGTTCATCTTCGGTCAAACCCGAATACTTAAAATGGGTATCATCAAGGACAGTATACTTAACGCCGGCCTTGACTAAAGATTTTACTAAATTCTGCTCCCAAACCCGTTCGGTTAACCAAAGGCCCTTTGGTTCAATATCAAATAATTTAGTTAAATAATCCGAGTAAAATTTAATTTGGTCAATACGATCCGGTTCGGGAATAAAGGTTAGAATCGGTTCATAAAAACCGGAAGTTAAAATTTCTACTTGGTTTCTTTTTACCAATTCCTTAAGACTTTCAATAAATTCAGGATGCTTTGCGATTAACCATTCTAAAAGG
>JBDRUX010000079.1:0-10908 GCA_039801565.1 Caldifarciminota bacterium | reverse complement strand
TGGAGTATGAAATTGCAGACAATTTGTTACTTGACCAAAATTAGCGTAACCGACGGAAGACCAACAAGATAGACGAAAAAATCGGTAATTTTTAGGTTGAAATATATTTCAACTTTTTATAGCACAAAACTTGTCCTGACAAAAGGTAAGGAATATTGCTTAATTAAAGATTGGTTTAAGTTGGACAGAGGTCGGTTAGGCAACCACCAGCAAATTCGGAATCAGCCCGTACTAATCCATCAGTCGTATCAGTCCGCAAATATAGAACTTGTCGCTTTTTACTACCATAGCGGTAAACGGTTATCCCCTTACATTTCAATTCATAGGCTAAAAGGTAAATCTTTTTTACTATTTCAACCGAGGCGTTTTGAGGTAGGTTGACAGTCTTTGAGACGGCATTGTCAATATATCTTTGGAATGTTGCTTGCATTTTAATATGCCATTCGGGTTCGATGTCCAAGGCAGTGACGAAGCGATTGCGAATTTCAGCAGGAATTTGGCTCATTGCTTGAATTGAACCCCGACGGGCAATTTCGGAAACCAGTTCACTGGAGTAATAGCCATTCTGTTTTATAATCTTTTCAAATATCGGATTGATTTCAACTAATTGGGCACCGCCCATCACATCCCGGACAAAGGCTAAGGCAAAGACCGGTTCGATACCGGATGAAGTTTGGGCAATGATGCTGAGTGAACCGGTTGGGGCAATTGTGGTAAGTGTGCTATTACGAATTGGACCAAGTCCTTTTTTATCCCAAATACTACCTGGGAAATTAGGAAACGAACCGCGCCTTTTTGCCAATTCTTGGGATGCCTTAATTGCTTCCTGTTTTAAGAACGAAGCAACCTTTGTGGCAAATCGTAAGGCAGATGGTGAATTGTAAGGGATACCCAATTCGTAGAGGGTATCAGCAAAGCCCATAATTCCTAAACCAATCTTCCGATTGCCTTTGGTCAATTTTTCGATTTCTAAGAGAGGGAATTTATTGGCATCAATCACATTGTCTAAGAAATGAACCGCGGAATGGATTGTTCTTTTAAACTTTACCCAATCCATTTTGCCATCCTTTAACATCTTAACTAAATTGATTGAGCCGAGATTGCAAGATTCATAAGGCAGGAGCGGTTGTTCACCACAGGGGTTAGTTGCTTCAATTTCACCTAATTTAGGAGTTGGGTTGTGTCGATTGATTTCATCCAAGAAGATTAGACCAGGGTCACCAGTTGCCCAAGCATTATGACAAATCAGGTCAAATACCGCTCTTGCCTTCAGTCTCTTTACCGCTTTTTGGGTTCTGGGATTGATAAGTTCGTATTCTTGATTTCTTTTGACCGCTTCGATAAAAGAATCGGTCACACCCACTGAGATATTGAAATTGGTCAATTTTCCTTCTTGGGATTTTGCGGTGATGAATTCTAAGATGTCAGGATGGTCAACCCTTAGAATTGCCATATTCGCCCCTCTTCTTCGACCGCCTTGTTTTACCACTTCGGTTGCGGCATCGAAAATGGTCATAAATGAGACCGGACCCGAAGCAACACCACCGGTTGATTTGACAATATCATCTTTGGGTCGAAGTCGAGAAAACGAAAAACCCGTGCCGCCCCCGGATTGATGGATTAAAGCCATATTTTTTAAGGTCGTAAAGATACCATCAATTGAGTCTTCAACTGGTAAGACAAAACAAGCTGACAGCTGACCGATTGGCGTTCCAGCATTCATTAAGGTTGGCGAATTGGGCAGAAATTCTAAGTTTGCCATCATCGTGAAAAATTCTTCTTCGGACTTAGCACAATCCTCACTTTTTCCATAATTGGCATCCGGTGCTGCAATCGTCTTGGCAACTCGGGTAAATAACTCTTTCGGTGTTTCAATCACTTCGCCTTTTTCATTCTTCAATAGATAACGCCGCTTCAGCACGGTTGTGGCATTGACACTCAATTTTAGGTCATCTTTGACCCCTAAGAGTAATTTCGATTCGCGCAACTCGGTTCGTTTCTGGCGATAGAGGATATAGGCTTTAGCCGTATCAGCAAAACCGGATTCAATCAGAACTTGTTCGACAATATCTTGGATGTTTTCCACCGATGGCGTTCGCTTAGGAAATTTCTGTTCAATTTGGTCTAAAACCTTTTGGGTAAGACTTTCAGCAATCTTTTCTGGTTTTTGGGTTGCTTGTAAAGCCTTAATGATAGCATTTCTTATTTTTTCGGGTAAGAACTGAACAACCCTGCCATCTCTTTTTATAACTTTTTTAATCATAACCGCCCCTCATCTTATGATAATTTTTTTTATAATCCGATGCTGGGTTTTGTCGTTACTAATTACTTTAATAAAATATACCCCACTCGGAAGCGATTTTAAGAACGGTTGCCACATCTGAGTCCCTTTTATCGTTTCACTTGCTACTGCTACCTTAACACCTAAAGAATTATAGATGACAAGATTTGTATTCGGTAGGATATATGAGTCGAAATTGATTGTTGTCCGATTTTTAATCGGTGCCTTTTGCTCCTTGCTTAAAAAGTGTGAACCAACTAAAGATTTTGACCAATCATAATAGACCCAGAACTCATCGGTTTTGGCACCTTTAAAAGCATAAATGAAATTGCCGGCACTGGTTAGGGCACCGCCTGCCTTAACTTTTTTATTAGAAGGTCCGGTTGGTAGTTGTTCCTTTTCGGTCCAGTAGCCGGTATCGGATAAGGTTTGGGGTGGAAAAAATTGCCAAAATTCTGAAGAGTTACCACCTTTTAATGCCCAGCCAAAACCATTAGTAAAAATTAAAGCACCACCGTCTTTAACTCTTTTATTTCGACCGCTACTACCTTTAATTGGTAAACTTGCCAATCTTCGCCAAGAACTGTCTTTAATATTATAAACGTAAAACTCATTAGTTTTTGAACCACCCTTAAGGCAATAGATTAAAGAGTCATCAGCCAAAGCCAGTGCACTTCCCCTTTTAAAACCTTTTTCCCCTGGTGGACTTGGCAATTGTTGCCAAGGACCGTCAGGTAAGTGAAAACAGCAGAATTCTTTTGTCCCCGAACCTTTGAGCAGATAGACAAAACTATCGGGTACATAAACTAGTCCAGTGCCACCTTTTAATCGCTTTTCACCCGGTATATCAGGGAGTTGAACCCAGATTCTTTCATTAGCAGTCGGTCTTAAGTTATAGCGCCAAAACTCTTTCGTGTTATTGCCCTTGGTTAGATATAAGTATCGCTTTTGGTCATAACAAAGTGCTGCACCATTTTTCACTTTCTTCTTTTGGTTTAATCCATAAGGTATCGAATCAACAAAAGCCCAGAAGTCATTATTGATGTTATAGCAATAAAAATCTCTGGTGTTATTACCTTTCAGTGCAAAAATTAAAGAATCGTTTACGGTTACCAGACTGGCACCACCACCAACAGGTTTATTGCTCGGCAATTTTGGAATGGATTGGACTTGAGACCAGGCGGTTGGGGTAAGATTGATGTTCAATTCAACCGGGCTATCGTTTACTGATGCTTTTACCTGTTTGGTGCTATAACCGGCTTTAGAGACTTCGATTGTATAATTTCCTGGATTGACAATACGCCGAAAGCGACCAAAGATTGAATCCGAGAACCGAGGTATCATTATTGGATAAATAGAATCAATCCCAATAAGTTCAACCTTTGCTCGCAAAGGAAGACCGGTTAGTGAATCAAACACCCGGCCAGTGATTACCGGACCAAAAATTCGCTCTAAGATATAATAAGCACCCGCAAGGTTCCTTTCACAGATCGAATCTACCCACTCTTCAGGTGGAATATAACGAGTACTGACTTCAATGGTATAGGCAAATGTACCAAAAGCGTGATACAAATAGTTCCGATAGAGTCCACCATCAACCAATCCTATAACTGGGGTATAAGTTCCATTTCCTAAATCGTTTTTTATCCTTTTGGCAATTGATTCAGCGATTGGCTTAATAAAAGGAAAATCCGGTGAATTGGCATTACCCCAACGCCAAGGGTAATAGACCCGTTCGCCCTGAGCCGAATCCTTATCGCTGTGGTAACAGATTTCCAAAAGAAAATTTTCCCTTTTTGCTAAATCGGTCATCGCTCTGGTCTCAGATTCCGAGACCGGGTTTTGACCGCGATAGGTTCGAGAACTTGGATTACCACTGCCCCCAGAATCAAAGAGAAAATTATAATTGCGATTCAGGTCAACACCATCGTAGTCTAAATCAAACACCCCATTGTTATTATTATCCCGAGTATTTTTTCGCCAGAAGCTATCCAGACCGGCAAAGACAACCCCTTGACCATCAGGATTAACAATTGGCACAACCCAGATTTCGGTTGAGTCAATAATTCTTCTGATTAAGGCATTAGTATCGTAATTAGCCAGAAGGTGATTACAAAGATAAAGGCAAATTTCACAGCCTAAAAGCTCACACCCGTGATGGACTCCAGTAAATAAAATACTCGGTTCATCTTCGTCTAAATCCGGATTGTCCGAGATTTTCATTGCTAAAATTGGTAGGCTTTCGGTTTGGGAAAACCCAATAGTGCATTGATGAGCAATATTCGGATAGCGACTGGTGAAAGAATCAAGCAAGGCTACCATCTCGGAATAAGAATGATAACGCTCAGGAATTGTATAACCAATAGTGGTGGCTAAGCAAGCAAAGAAAACAACAAAAAATTTCATTGGCAATTGGTTTAAATAGCCAAAGTTTCGATATAGATTTCGCGGTTGGTATAGATGCAGATTGAGGCAGCGATTTTGATGGCTTCTTCGACAATTGCTTTTGGTTCAAGTTCGGTATATTTTAATAAGGCACGGGCGGCTGCTAAAGCATAAGGACCACCCGAGCCAATTGCCACTATGCCATCATCGGGCTCAATCACATCACCCGAGCCCGAAACGATATAAGAGTGTTCAAAATCAACGATTGCCAAAAGTGCCTCGAGTTTTCTTAAGACCCGGTCCTGACGCCAGTCTTTTGCCAGTTCCACTACTGACCGAGGCAGATTGCCACGGAATTCCGCCAGTTTATTTTCAAAACGCTCAAAAAGGGTAAAAGCGTCAGCAGTTGAGCCAGCAAAGCCGACTAAGATTTTATCATTATAGACCTTTCGCACCTTACGCGCGGTCTGCTTCATAATCGTCTCACCCAAACTGACTTGACCATCACTACCCATTGCTGCTTTACCATTCTTACGCAGACCAATTATGGTGGTGGAATAAATTGATAAGACCATACCATAAAATTATAATCATATTGCTCTTAATAGTCAATCTTGACCTAAAAGTTTCAATGAATATAATTAGTTATGATAAATCTAAAGGAGGCATAATGAGACGATTTTTGGTTTTAATTTTATTAGCGACCGTCTTATTTGCTGCTAAAGAACGGTATGATTTGGTAAAGATTAAAATCACCGACCCAAAACAAATTAAGACCTTAGAGACAATGGGAGCTCTAATTCATGATGTGAAAGATGGTATTGCGCGGGTTGAAATTCCTTTTAAAGACTTTGCTAAATTTGAAAGCCAAGGATTTGAAATCTTAGAAGTCATTTTCCCTGACATCAGCAGTTATTATGCCCAAAATGAACAGGCGTATCACACCTATGAAGGATTTCGCGACTCGCTAATTCTTTTAGCCCAGAATTATCCCAATATTGCTAAAGTTGAGACCCTTGGATTTAGCACGCAGAATCGGGTTGTCTTAGCCATCAAGATAACCGAAAATCCCCAAGTTCGCAGTCCAAGACCGCGTTGTCTTTTTGAAGGTGCGACCCATGGCAATGAGAAGATTGGTGCTGAGGTCGCATTTGCTCTGGCTCGGTATTTGATTCTCAATTACGGTAATGACCCATTGGTTACTAATCTGGTAAATACCCGGGAAACTTGGGTTGCACCACTGGTTAACCCTGATGGTTATGTCGCTTCCACCCGAGGCAATGCGAATGGTATTGATTGTAATCGTGACTATGGTTATATGTGGGATGAGGGCTGGGGCAGTCCTGGTCCTTTTTCTCAAGTCGAACCGCGAAATTTTCGTAACTTCGCTGAAAACCATCAATTGACCCACTGGTGTTCTTATCATTCCGGCACCGAATTCATATCTTATCCTTGGAGTTATACCCCGCAAAGAGCCAGAGATTGGGCAGCACTTGATACTTTAGCCCGGCATTGCCATAATTACACTGGCTATCCCTATAATCAAGGCTATCAAGGAATGTATGAAATTCACGGCTCTTCGAAAGACTTTGCTTATGGTGCATATGGTCCGATGAGTTGGACTTGTGAGGTAAGCGAAGATTATATTCCACCAGTGGGAGCGATTGATTCGATTTGCAATTTAAACCGACCCGCCCAGCTTTATATGATAACCAAGATTGGTCATGGCATTAGGGGAATTGTGACTGACTCAATAACTGGCGAACCTTTAAAGGCAATGATTTCGGTTTCACCCCCCGAATGGCCAGTCTATACCGACTCTTTAGGTGATTATCACCGATTCGTTTTACCCGGCACCTATTCGATAACCGCCTGGGCAAATGGTTATCAACCAAAAACGATTTCGGATATTGTTGTTCCACCCGATACTTATGTCACAGTTGATTTTGCATTAGTTCCGGACACCCAAGCACCGGTCGCTGGATTTAAAGTGACAATGGTTAATGACCAAGATAATGAAGTTATCACTTCTGGAACCTATTTAGCCTTGGGTTTGCATGATTCGAGAAGATATTCACTTGGGGTTGGTGGTTGGATTGTGATAGATATGGGCGAAGAAGTGATCAATGGCAGTGGTTACGATTTTACGGTTTATGAGAATGATGCCGACCCGGAAGGTTATGCGGTTTATGTTGGTACCAATTGGAATGGTCCATTTACCTACATTGGCTCAGATACTGGAACTGCCAGTTTTGATATGGCTTCGGGTGGGGTAAATGTTATGCGCTATGTCAAAATTGTTGACGATGGCGATGGTAGCCAAACCAATCCAACTGCTGGACTGGACTTAGATGCCATTGAAGCCACTGTGTTCAATGCCCCGGCATTAGTTCTTACCCAAATGGTTATTATTGACTCTTTAGGCAACAATAATGGTCGGTTTGATCCGGGTGAGATTATTGACCTACAACTAATGTTGCGGAATTTTGGGCCCCAGTCCGCTTTAGATGTTATCGGTAGGTTATCAGAAAACGACCCTTATGTTGAAATCTTGGATTCAATCGCTATCTTCGGTGATATACCGCCTGGTGCTACGGTTCTTGGCGAACCTTTTACTCTGAGTGCTTTAGCTCAGACACCAAGAGAACATATTGCTGAATTCACGCTCTATCTCTCGGACACTCTCGGTTACGAAGACAGTCTACGCTTTTCAATCACAATTGGCGAGATAGTGGCAACTGACCCGATTCCGGATGGTCCGCGCACGCCACCGTTATTTTGGGCTTATGACAATGTTGATACCCTTTATCCTCAACATCCAACCTACGAATGGATAGAAATCAAAACAATTGGTACAAGACTAACCTTATCCGATGACCAGACCGTTCAAATCACTCTACCCGCTTCCTTTGGTCCTTGGAAGTTTTATAATCAAAGATTTACCCAACTCTCAATCTGCTCCAATGGTTGGATTGCACCGGGTTACCAAACCTCAACTGCATATAGCAACCGACGCATTCCAGACGCAACCTCAACCAATCCGAATGGAATGGTCTGTGCCAATTGGGACGATTTAATACCGAATAATAGTGGAGTTGGTGGGGTCTATTATTATCACGATGTCACAAATCACCGATTCATTATTGAGTATGATAGTGTGCCATATTTTGGCGCAACATCTATGGATAAGTTTGAAATTATCATCTACGACACAATCTTAGCACCTGAGGACGGTCATAACGAAATTATCGTCCAATATCAAACCGCTAATCGTTGGAATTCAAGCACGGTTGGAATTGAAGACCCAACCAATCAGATTGCAATCTGTTGTCTTTTCAATGACACCTTACATCGAGGCGCAGCACCTTGGACACCCGGCAAGGCTATTAAATATACCACCCGGCAAGCAGTCAGTATTGCTGAATTGAATAGCAAGGATATTGCACCAATGTTAATCTTTCAGCCAAATCCATTTCGGAATCGTGCTAAAATTGCCTGGACAGTCAATAAACCAACATTTACCCATATCAATATCTATGACTATTCCGGAAGATTAGTCCGAAATCTCTTCAATGAGTACCTATTAAAACCTGGGGTCTATTTTATCAATTGGGATGGAAAAAACAATTGCGGTGAAAAAGTTAGTAGCGGCATATATTTCATCCGTCTCGAAACCGAATTCGGCACAAGAATCTTCAAAACAATAAAGCTGAACCAAGATTAATGTAACAGTATTATGCCGGCTAATTTAACTCCGCAATATCTCGAAGCGGAGAAAAGGTATCGGCAAGCCAAGACCGATGAAGAAAAATTGAGTTGCCTGCAGGAGATGCTGGCTTTAATCCCAAAACATAAAGGAACCGAGAAACTCCAAGCCGAAATCAAGACCAAAATTTCCAAACTGAAAAAGTCTTTTGGTAAAAAATCCGGGGCAAAACGAACTATCTGGTATCATATTGATAAACAAGGTGCCGGGCAAGTCGTGATATTTGGCGCACCTAACTCTGGCAAATCCGCTCTGGTTAAAGCCTTAACCAATGCCCCGACCGAAATCGCCGATTATCCATTTACTACTCAAAAGCCGGTGGCTGGTATGTTAGAATACGAAGACATTCAAATCCAGTTGATTGACACCCCACCAATTACTGAAGATTCGGAACCTTGGGTATTTCATATTATTCGCAGTGGCGACTTAGCAGTTTGGGTGATTGACCTTGCTGACGAACAGGTTTTAGATACGGTTAAGAAAACTTTAGAACTTTTGCTGCAAGCCCGAATCTCACCCCGACCAACTACTGAAATGCCCTATAAAAAGACAATTGTTGTTGGCAGTAAATACGATGAACCTAAAGCCGAAACCCAGTTAAAATCGGTTCAAGAATTATTGTCAGACTTTAATATCCTACCAATCTCAGTCAAGCGATTCATCAATTTAGAACAACTGAAAAGAATGCTCTTCCAAGGTTTAGATATCATTCGGGTTTACACCAAAAAACCAGGCGAACCACCGGACCTAAAAGAACCAGTAATTCTTAAAGCCGGTTCATCGGTCATTGATGCCGCTTATCACTTACACAAAGACTTTGCCAAGACCTTAAACTATGCTCGGCTTTGGGATTCTAACCATTATAAAGGCCAAAGGGTAGAAAGAAATCATATCTTAAAGGATAAGGATATTATCGAATTCCATATTGACTTGAAATAAATGGAACCAATCTCGGCTGATACAATAGAAAAGACCTTGCAGAAGATGGAGAAGATGTCATTGACCGATATCCAAAAATTGATGGACAAGATGGGCGAAGAACAACCTTATGTTCTCGCCTATCTTATGGCAATTGGCGGCAATAGTTTAAATTTAGACGAAAGAGAGTTATTAGTTTACTTAGGCACTGTGGTCTGGCAAATAATGTCACAAGGCTCTGAACCATTAGCTCAAGTCAGTGGTGAAATCTTAGATGAATTTGAAGAAAAAAATTGGCAGATGGTTGAATACCTTCAAGGTGAGCCAGACGCTGATTTTGACACCACGGTTGAGACGATATTTAAAAATTATCCCCAATCCGAAGTGCTAAGATATGTAATTGAAGCATTAATGTTCGAGACGAAAGAAGAGGCGTCAATTCGCGAAAAAATATTGGTCTTATGGCAATTTACCTAAAGACGATAATTGACTGCTTCAATACATAGATAAAAACGTATTTAATTTTCTCGTTAAATAAATAACGAGCTTGACCGGAAGGTAAAATTTTGGTATGCTGCAATCCTGAAATATGGGATGAAAGGATTAGAATACGATGGACTCGCTGGAAACTGTCCAACCACAAACATTAAGTGAAGAAACAGTACCATCAAAAGGTCTAAATTATTCAATTTATACTTGGCGAAGTCGGTTTTGAACGGTTAGATAATCTAAACCAATCCGCCTTGGGCGGAGCAATTCGTCTTGGGTGGATTCGAATCATTAGTTATCATTCGGCTTAGATGAACTTGACAGGGCAATTTTTTGATTTAAGATTAAAATTAAATTATGAAAATAATATACACCCACCACGCTAAAATGAGGCTGGAAATCCGAGGAATTACTGAGGAAATGGTGGCGAAAACTTTATCTGAACCTGATGAAACTGGTAAAGGTTATAAAAATCGTAATCTTGTATTTCGGACTTTCCCTCAAGGTAGGATAAAAGTCGTTTATAAAGTCGAAAATGAAGAAATTGTAATAATTTCCGTGATGTGGGATTAAAGGAGGTATTTATGCAAATAACCTATGACCGTAAGGCTGACGCTTTATACATCAAGTTACAATCCGGCAAGTTTGTTAAAAACAAAGAGATTGAAGAAGGTATCATCTTAGACATCGGTGAAAACAATGCGTTACTTGGCATCGAAATCTTAGAAGTGAGTTCGCGCTTTTCATTGGATGACATCGCCGGGGTTGAGATAAAAATGCCGCTTGATTTGATGCCGGCATCGAAGTAAAAATGGTGTCTTAAAACAACCCCGGTTAAAATATAAATGGTTTTTAATCTAAAAACTAAAATCCAATCCGCCTTGGGCGGACTAACAATCGATTCGCCGCTGCGAATCAAAGGAGGTAAAGATGCAACAGTTTAAAATTATCGTCGAGAAACATCCTGACGGTTATGTAGCGTATCCTTTGGGACTTAAAGGAGTTGTAGTTGGGCAAGGTGATACTTATGAAGAGGCACTTGCCGATGTGAAATCAGCAATTCGTTTTC
>JBDRUX010000078.1:0-11639 GCA_039801565.1 Caldifarciminota bacterium | reverse complement strand
CTTAAACCCATAAGCGGCTTTAATATGAAACTTGTAAGTTCTAAAGAGTCGCTCGATCAATTGCCTGAACGGTCTAAATTCTTCACTCGCCGAATCCAAGTTCTGTAGACCAATCACTGGTTTATGGTTAATGGTCAAGGTTTGATTCTGGTTAAGAAAATGAATAGCCGATTGGTAAGAAGGGTTGCCATCGGTAATGAAAACCACCGCCTTCTTCTCTTCGGGAACCGTTCTTAAAGCTTCCCTCATCGCAACCGTAGCGGGCAAGGTATCTTTATTAGAAGCAATCTGGTAAGCGGTAATCATCCTTCCTTTTGGTGCGATAAAGAAGAAGCCATAATTCTTCTCACCAAAAACTTTAATGCAGCTCTCATCACCAGCCTGAATAGCTTCGGCATCGCCTTTGTAAGCAAGGTTAAACTGGTGACAATAGTAGGCGGCGAGTTCACAATAATTGAGAATGGTTTGATAAGAGACTTTAAGGGAAAAGACATTACGCAAGGCAAAAGCGGTTTTCCTTGCCGAGAGTCCTAAAGAGATATGAAAGGTTAAAGCTAGGCAGAGGGTATTGAGGCTATTATTGATTCTGGTAAGTGCGTTCTCTTTCTTTTCCGGTGCGGTGACCTTTAACTGTTCGGAAGTGAAGTGGAATTCCTTGAACGAATACCGCAACTTAAATTGCGATGGCTTAAGGATAAAGAGCGCTCTTTCGGCAGGATTTAGTTTTGATTTGCGTTCGAGGTAATAAGGGCAGTGGTCATTATCGCATTTATAGATTGAGCAGTCTTTTCGTTCTTTCCAGAGAAAGAGGTTTGAGCTACAATAAGGGCGGGCGTATTTTGGACTTCGCTTATGTCGAGCGTAAACTGTCGAGAAGCTTGCACAGACTTTACATCTTACCTGAGAGTGTTTCTTGCCGTCGTTGAAATAGAGATAAGAAGCTGGTGCCGAACAGATTCGGCATCGGACATTATCCGGGACTTTATTATTTAGGTCTTTGATCCGCCTTAGGCGGATTTTAGTTCTTGATTGTTCTTTCTCTTATATTCGGCTAAGAGTTCTTTCCGGTTCAAGGTGATGGTTGGTTTTGGTGGGAGCGGAAGCGGTGGAATTGGATCAACTGGATAGTTATGGAAATGCGGGTGCTTTTCTTTAAAGTCGTCTTTGGGCTTTACTTCTGGGTTTCGGTTAGCTAAGATATCGGACAGTTCTTTAATGATTTGTTCGATTTCGGATTTAGTGAAATGTTTACAAATCCAGATAACGAAACGGGCGATTTTATTCATAGGCTTGTCTCCTTTGTTTTTTCATTTTAATTATAAATTTACCCTTAAAAAGAGGGGGAGGCAAGCCTATTTTTAAAAGGCATAATAAAATCAGCTACTTAAGAGAAACAAAGGAGAAAAATTTTGACAATACCAATGAAGGTGAAAGGAGGCATTATGAACCGGTTTTTAAAAACCACCCTAACTTTGATGACCTTGTTTAGGGTTATCATCGTTGGCTGTCAAAAGAAACCAACCGCACCAAATATTGATATTCCCAATGAGCAATTAGGACCAGAAATCGGAATGCCCAATTCTAATTATGATTTTGTAGTTTCGGCCGTTGACCCTGACGATGAAGCGGTCTCGGTTCGGTTGGATTGGGGTGATGGTATCATATCGGATTGGAGTTCTTTTGTCCCTTCCGGGCAACCGATTAAGCTGACACACTCTTGGACCAATCCGGGAACTTATGAGATTAAAGTCCAGGCAAAAGATGCAAGTGATGCAGTATCAAATTGGGCAATTGTTCATCGGATTATGATTTCCGATGACGGTTACCCGAATCGGGTCATAGCAACAATTCCAGTTGGACATCATCCTTTGGACATTACTGCCCTTCCTAATGGCGAATATGTTTATGTAGCAAATCGTGATGATGACAATGTCTCAGTAATCCGCACCGAAGATAATACTGTTATCGCAACGGTTCCGGTCGGTGATGCACCAGATGGTATTGTGGCTTCACCTAATGGTCAATATGTTTATGTTGTCAATCGCAATGGCAATAGCATCTCGGTAATCAGCACCGCAACTAATACGGTTGAGACAACAATCCCAATGAGTTATGGTCCAATCAATATCACCGTATTACCGAACGGCAATTATCTGTATGTAACAAATGGCGATTATCACAGTATTACAAAAGTGAATGCGCAAAATAATACTGTGGAGAAGACATTTCCCTTAAGCGGTGGTCCGGTCGGTATTTCGGCACTGCACAATAATCAATACATTTATGTGAGCCAATGGCTAAGCAATAGCGTAGCAGTAATTAAAACCTCAAACGATTCAGTTGTCGCAACGATTTCGGTGGGTTCATCGCCTTGGTCAGTAGTGCCACTCCAAAATGGTCAATATGCCTATGCAATAAATCGCAGCAGTGATAATGTCTCGGTGATTGATATTTCCAATAATACGGTTATAAAAACAATCCCAGTGGGTTATGGTCCAGTTCACGCTGCGCCACTCCATAATAGCCAATATCTTTATGTATTTAATAACTCAAACGACAATGTTACGGTAATTCGAACCCACGACAATACCGTGGTTGATACAATCCCGGCTGGTAATGGTCCGTGTTTTGGTGTCGCCCTTCGTAATAATCATTATGTTTATGTCGTCAATGAATGGAGTGATAACGTAACCGTAATCGGACGGTAACTAAAATCTTTTCCTCTGCAATTCCAAAAGCAATTCTTTAATCTTGGGCTGGTTAGGGTTAAGTTCTAAAGATTTTTCAAAATTATTTATCGCCTTCGCCAATTCCCGCTTTTGTAAATAGAGCGAACCGAACGCCTCGTAAACTTCTGGATTCGTCGAATCAGATGCCTTGGCTTTTTCAAATTCAATTTCAGCCTTATTCAAGTCATTTTTATAGGCAAAAAGATAACCGGTATAAAGATGAAGCGGACTGGTTGGTGGCAAAGAATCTAATAATAATTGGAACTCTTTTATCCCATCATCAATCCGATTGCGTTTGATATAGAGGTGACCGAGCATCGAATATAAATCGCTCTTTTGCGGATAAATCTTAATTGTCTTAACAAGGATAGCGGCTGCTTCGGTTAAGTTGCCCTGAGCATCTAAAATTGTTGCCTTGGCAAGATAGGCATCTAAATCGCGAGGATAAGAATTGATTGCCTTATCGAAATAAAAAAGAGCCTGCTGATAATAAGACATTTTTTGGTAACAGAGCCCTAAATAATAATAAGTTCGCTCAAAGTCCGGAAAGATTTGAAGCACTGACTCAAAATGGTTAATCGCATTGGAATAATCATTCTTCTTTAGTAATTCGGTTGCCAAGTTATAGTGCTGGAGTGCCGCAAAGACTAAACTCTCAACCTTTGGTGTCTGGGTATCATCAAAATATTCTTTGCTTGGGTCTTGCTTAAAAAGCGCTCGGTCAAAATAAGGCGAATAAGGAAATTGGGCAGGTGGTGATTTTTGTTCATTTTCGGTAAGCACTTTATAGACCCGAAAGGTATTTGTCTGATGCCGAAGTTCAAAGAAGTTAAGACTTTCAGGTTGGAAATGCATTAAATATGCTACCGAATTCTTTTTCACTTTTAAATTATCCGTTAAATAGCGATTCGACTCTTTAGAATTGTCCAATAGGAAATCTTGCTGGTAAATAACATACTTTACTTGATATTTTTTGATTAATTTTAAGAAATCGGGCTCCGGCTGATAAAAAGCACTCAAACACTCTTTGGCTCGGTCTCGGGTTATCGCATTTTCATAGATTGGCTCAATGATTATTGGTCGTCCGACATAGGTTAGAAGCATTGCACTAATGTCAACATCAGCAAGGATTGCGTCATCCGGTTTGGTGTGCTCTTTAATCCAATTGGTCAGACTTTCCCAATCCGAACCATAACCAGTTGGTTTACTGAGCCATTCCTGAGCAAGTTGAAAATAGTAACGGTTGAGTAGTTTTTGATAATTCATCGTCTTATAGCACTCAATCAGGAAACCACTAATCAAAAGCAGTAAAATTAGTTGCCATAGCCTCCGTTTTTTAAAAATAAGACTCAGATTGCCACCAATCGCAATAGTAAGAAAAAAGAAAAGAAAGACCTCAAGTCGAATTATCAGTAAGTATAAAATAGTGAAGGCAATTATAAAATAAGAGAGAAAAAGACGGTTGTAATCAAAACGCTTGAAGAAATCACGGGTTAGCGAACTTATCCAACCAATAATTGCTAAGCCAAACGGCACAAGCATTGAAAATATGATTGAAATCGGTCCGGGACTGGCAAAAGGTCCCATCCAGATGGAACGGGCATCAAAAGAGAGCAAAGCCGGATTAGCTGGTTTTTGCCCGAGATGGATTATCTTGGCAACCACGGTTTCAAAGACATGACCATATTCCGTAAAGTATCTGGGAAATATTTTTATCACAATAAAATAGACTGGTATGAGAATAAACGCCAATAATGTTTTCTTTAAGCGATTACTCTGATTTTTAAACATCATTGCGATTAGCCATAACCAGATAGTCATTATTACTGGAAATGAAAGCAAAAAATATTTGGAACTGATTGGCTGCCAAATAAGACCAACTAATAAAATTGGCATTAAAAAGAGACCGAGACTTCGAAAGATTTTAGTTGATTGGATATTCAATATAAAATAAAAGATTAAAAATATTGCGAAGACCGAAAAAAAGAACTGGGATAAGTGCCAGGAGATAAGGGCAATTGCAAAGGCTAATCCGGATAAGAGTAAGAATAGATTAATTTGCCAATTCTTTTTTTCGTTTCTTAGCCCAAGCGAAAAGAGACAAATAGCAGTAAAGATAAATGGCAGGGCAAATGATTCACGCAAGTAATTACCAGTAATCCGCCAGAAACTTGGGATTCCGATGGTATAAAATAAAGCCGAAATCAATCCGATTTCTCTATTTTGCCAGATTGCCGTGCTTAAAAGAAAAACCAGTAAAACCGAAAGCGAAGAGAATATGCTGACAAAGTATTTCACATAATCGGTGAATGGGATTTTGGGAAAGAGTAGCCGATGCGAGCTGCCAATCACCCAGTCCATTGTTAAATGGATTAAGGTTCGGACTTTTAGTCCTTCCGGATAGAGTACTTGTTTATCAACGATTGGAATCTTTTTGCCCTGAGAATACATTTCGGCATAATGGAATCTTAACGCCGCATCCGAGTAATAAAGTTTACCATCGCCGAAATTATGGATTTTAATGAACGAATTTAAACCAATAAGAAGCAACAATAGGCAAATGTAGACTAATGTCGCAACAATATTTCGTTTTTGTTTTTTCATTACCAATTTTACCTTCAGTATAATTAGTGTTATTTAACCTGTCAACATTGGCAGTTTATTATCCCTATAGCAAGATGGTCAAAACATTCAATAGTTGAAAGGTCGAGTCTCGCATCTTGTTTTTTGAAATTTATGCTAATTTTAAGTATGACGCATCCATTATGAATTAAATGTGATAATGCTTTATGTCATATAACAATCAAGAAAAGCCGTCTTTAAAGCTCACCGGATTAAAATCTGGTTTCTTTTTGGCTTACTTAACATAATGCACATAGAAAATAAAATTTTCTTTAGTTTCCTCGTTAGAAATTTTCCCTTCTCTTGGGGCAGAAAATAAAGCAGGGGCAATGGTTAATCAGATTTGAACCGGCAGTTCCTACTTTGAGACAAGAAGTTTTTTATGAGCCTAACTTCATTTTTCAAAAAACGGGGTGAGTATGCCTGGCTACTGAATCTGATATTATTTCTTCTTAGCAATAAAAGGAGAAGAGCTTTGGCGCCGGTATCTAAAGATAGAATTATTAAAGTCCTTGAAGAATTTAGGAAAAAATATAAGAAGGTATAGCTATTTGTTGGCAAAGACGGTCATATCCTACAAGAATGTCGGACGCCGAAGAATTCCTTGGGGTTTATGCGATGTCAAAGTACCAGAAGATAACATTAACTACAAAAGAACCCATATGTTCAACTCATTCGATGAAGAGGAAAATGAATACCAAGAATAATTCTAAGGACCGATGTCCAACGATTTTTTAGTTCGTTTTATTTATAATGGTAATTTTTATAGTAGTATAAAAGAAATACGGTTATTTAAACTTAAATTTTATACCTAAGTTTATCCAGAAGAAAATAACTCCCACTCTGGATAATCAATGATAATTTCGCCAATTGTACCTTTGGTTGGGCGACTTTTCCAAAGATATACCGAGGCATCTATCACCGGAAATTCGAAAAACAGCCGGCTTAAAAATTCGGTCTGCAGTCGGAAATCAGTTCCGAAGGTTAACCCATTCAAGTCATAGGTTTGGCCACTTTGCAAAATTGTTCGGTTATAACCAAAACCAAGTCCAACAATCGGAATGAAGCGAACTAAACCGAACTTTTTCTCAAATGGGAAAAGGTCAACAAGAATTCTACTAACGAATAGGTTGCCGGTGAGATTTGATTTGTTACCTTTTAAAAATGGATTATTTTGCAAGTGTTCGGGACTCAACTCGACATTAATTAAGAGTAGTTGGTAGCCATAATTATTCCAACCGCCTTTCGGAAATTCCTGTCCCAGTATCAAAGTGCAATTCTTTTGCCCCAGGCTGCGAAACCGATTTTGGAGCAATTCGGACAATTCAAATCCAATTTTTAAGTTCGACCTTCCCTGTGCCATGACGGTCCAACTAAAAGTCAGCACTCCAAAAAGTATTTTTCTTGAGATTTTCATTTGATTATTTAAACTAAACCTAAACATTTGTCAAGATAATCGTCATCATATCGGTATGATTAACTCCAAATTTTTCAATCTTGACAATTGGTTAGTTTTCATTATGATAAATTTAGGATGCCAAAAGGCTTAGTTATTTTCCCAACTTATAACGAGGCAGAAAATATCGAAAGCATCATTAAGGCGGTGTTGGCACAATCGCCTGAGTTGGATGTTTTAGTGATTGATGATAATTCTCCAGACGGCACCGGACAGATTGTCGAACGACTAAAAGCCGAAAATCCGAGAGTTAATATAATCCATCGTCCGGGAAAATTGGGTTTGGGGACAGCTTATGTGGTTGGTTTCCGTTACGCCTTAGAAAAGGGCTACGACTATTGTTTCGAGATGGATGCCGATTTTTCTCACCCACCCGAAGATATTCCGCGCTTTATTAAACTCCTTTCCGAATATGATTTAATCATTGGTTCACGCTACTGCAATGGTGTTTCGGTGGTAAATTGGCCAATGAAACGATTGCTCTTAAGTTATTTTGCTTGTCTCTATGCCCGCAAGGTTACTGGTTGTCCAATTCGAGACCTAACCGCCGGCTTCAAATGCTATAGCCGACGGGTCTTAGAAGGAATTGATTTGAATAAACTAAAAGCCGATGGCTATGGCTTTCAAATCGAAATTGATTATATGATTTGGCGCAAAGGCTATCGGATTAAGGAAATTCCAATTGTCTTCACTGAACGGCGCGTCGGTGTCTCCAAGATGTCAAAACGCATCATCTGGCAAGCATTTTTCTTAGTTCTGAGGCTGCGCTTACAAAGAATATTCGGACGGGCATAAAACTATTCTTGAATTTTCCTTGACAATTATCTAAAATCAAAGTATAAATTTTAATTGGTGATGAGAAAATTTAATTTGGAGGTAAACTGTGCAAGATTTTCTAAAAAGTTTGGTTGATGAATTAGACGCAAAACGAGTTGACTACGGCGATTGCCGAATCGTCGAGACTCAACAGGAAGAAATCGTAGTCCGAAATGGAAAAGTTGAAGCAATCGCCCAAACGCAAGATATCGGTTTTGGTGTAAGAATTCTAAATCATAAGAGCTGGGGGTTTTCCTGTTCTTGTGCATTGACGAAAAAAGAAGGAACAAAAGTAGTAAAAGAAGCCTGGGCAATCGCGGAGAGTAGTTTAAGAATTCCTGGACGACCCGTATTTTTAGATGAACTGCCGTCCCAAAAAGGCAAGTACGAAACAAAAGTCATCAAAAATCCGTTTCAAGTTCCTTTAAGCGAGAAGATTGACTTGTTATTAGCAAGCGAAAAGATTTTGCGAGCAAACCCCAAAGTGAAGATTGGCTTAGCCACTCTTTCATTCCTGCGCTGCAAAAAGTATTTCGCCTCAACCGAAGGTTCTTGGTTAGAACAGGAAATAATAATATCGGGCGGAGGGATTCAGTGTTATGCGATGCAAAATGGTGAGATGCAACGACGTTCTTATCCAGCTGCCTTTGGTGGCAATTATGCCCAGAAGGGATACGAATTCATTGAGCAATTAGATTTAGTTGGAAATGCCGAGCAAACCCGTGAAGAGGCTTTGATGTTACTTTCCGCGGATCCTTGTCCAAGTATGAAGACAACGGTAATTGTTGGTTCAAATCAGTTAGCATTACAGATTCACGAATCAATTGGCCATCCGACTGAATTAGACCGCGTTTTAGGTAGCGAAGAGTCCTATGCTGGTACCAGTTTTGTCACCTTAGAAAAATTGGGTAATTTTCGTTACGGTTCTGATAAAGTGAATGTCTGTGCCGATGCGACAATTGAGGGTGGATTAGGAACATTTGGCTTTGATGACGAAGGCACTCCTGCCCAGAAATTCCCAATAATCAAACAGGGAATTTTTGTCAATTATCTTACAAGTCGTGATACCGCACCGGTGATAAATCAAAAATCGAACGGTACCGCCCGGGCAGCAAGTTGGAACCGTATCCCGTTAATTCGAATGACAAATATTAATTTAGAACCAGGAGAATGGCCATTAGATGATTTGATTGCGGATACGAAAGAAGGGATTTATCTTGATACCAACCAATCTTGGAGTATTGATGATAAACGGCTAAATTTCCAATTTGGCACCGAAATCGCTTATCAAATTGAGAATGGTAAATTGACCAAGATTTACAAAAATGCCCTTTATACTGGAATTACCCCTCAATTTTGGCAGTCCTGTGACGCTGTTGCGAACAAAGATGCTTGGGTCTTATGGGGTCTACCCAATTGCGGTAAAGGCGAACCCGGTCAAGTTGCTTATGTTGGCCATGGCACCGCACCTGCCAGGTTTCGCAATGTCTTAGTCGGTTCAGCCCGATAATTGATGACTATAAAGAGAATCGTCTTTGGTCAAATTCAATGGCTACTGATACTTGTTCTAATCACTTCGGGTTGTGTTTATTATAATACTTTTTATAATGCGCGAGTTTACTATCGGGAAGGACTCAAACTTTTAGCAACCAACCCAAGCGCTGCCAAGACCAATTTTGAAAAATCCATTACCAAATCAGCAGTTGTCGTTAAAAAACATTTTCGTTCCAAGTGGGCCGATGATGCCCTATATTTAGTTGGAATGTCCTATTACCATATCGGTGAATACAATAAAGCGATAAAGAACTTCGAAGATTTTTTGGTGGTATTTCCAGAAAGTCCCTATCGGGATGAAGTGAATTATTATCGAGGTTTGGCTTATCTGGCATTAAAGGATTATGGAATAGCTTCGTTAATTTTTTACGACCTTAAAGAGAATTCGTCGCGTTATGCGACCGCGGCTGCTTATCAGATTGCCTACGCTTTTTTCCAAAAAGAAGAATACGGTGTTGCTAAAGATTCCCTACTTGCCTTCATCCAAAAATATCCCAAGGTCAAAGAGAGTAAGGAGGCTATGCGCAATTTAGCTGAAATCAGTTTCAAGACAAGAGATTGGTCAACCGCAATAAGTTGGTATCGAGCGTATAGCAACAAGGTCGCTATGAAACCAAATGAGAAGGCAGCATTAAATTTGAAATTAGCCGAATGTTTTTTACAAACCAGATTACTCGATTCGGCACGAATTTTATTAGCCCAGGATTATAGTCGTTTTCCTGATTTAATAAATCAAGCCAATTTGTTGATGGGGAAATTGCTTATCGCTGAAAAAAAAGACGAACTCGCTATCCAATATTTGACTAAGCTAAGAACTGGTAACCAAGGAGCTGAAGCATATTACCTTTTAGGATTCAAATATGAAACTGCTCAAGAATTTAATAAGGCGATTGCCTATTACGATACCGCAAGCCGGTTTGCTCCCAATTCGGAATTTGGGTTGAAAGCAAAAAAGCGTTCGGCACTGCTTAACTTAATTTCACCAAAAGCCGAAATTAAAGATTCTGCCGAAGCACAATTTCTGTTGGCTGAGACCTATGGATTAACTTTGAATGAATACGAAGCAGCAGTTAAGGAATACCAAAAGACTTATGATTTATATCCACAAAGTTCCTATGCCCCAAAAGCACTTTATGCCCAAGCCTGGATTATGAAGAACCGTCTGAAACAAAACGATTACGACACAATTTTAAAGATTCTTATCAATAACTATCCCAAAACGATCTATGCCAATACAGCGCGGAAGGAGTTAGGATTACCTGAAATTGAACTACAACCCGAAGATACTGCGACGCAACCTGTACCGAAAGAATCAGTGTTAAAAAAGGAAAAATTACCAGCGGAGTCATTAGCTATAGAAAAAGGACCAACGCCCCTAAAAGAATCTCTACCGGATTCGGTTCTGACAAAACCGGAATCAGTACTATCATTGAAACCAAAAGCAGATTTTAAAGAGTCCTCACCTGAAATCGCCCTTAAAGAAACAGTATCCAAAAACGAGACAACACAAATGCGCCCCAAAATAGAACCAAAAAGAAGACAACGTCGAAGAGAAAAACTGCAACCGGAGATTGAGCCTAAGCCAACCGAAAAAGAAACTACGGGTATTTCCCTTGAGCAATTAGCCGAGAAGTCAGAATCAATCTCTACCGCAGGCATAACATCAGCGATATCGCCAATCTATTTTGATTTTGACCGCTATGACATCCGAAGTGCTGATACCGTGATATTAAAGATTATTGCCCAAGAGTTAAGCAGTGACTCGACTCGACAAATTTTAATTGAGGGCCATTGTGACCCAATTGGTTCGGAGAAGTATAATTATCAATTGGGACTTCGGCGTGCCACCGCAGTAAAAGATTATCTTGTTCAATTAGGGGTTGAGCCGGAGAGGATTTCGGTGAAAAGTTTTGGTGAAGAAAAGTTAATCAGCAGTGATTCTTTGGAATATTGGAAAAATCGGCGTTGCGAATTGGTCATAAAAGAACGAAATGATTGAACAATGGAAATCGAAAAAGCCCGATTAATTAAAAAAGAGGAAGTAAGTGCAGGACTTTTTATTTTTGATTTAGAATCGAAGGCAGTTTCCCGCAAGGCTTTACCAGGACAATTTGTTCAGATTCGAGTGTGGGACTCGTTCGACCCTTTTTTAAGGAGACCGTTCTCAATTGCCCAAGTCGATTCAGATACATTCCGAATCGCATTTCGAATTCGGGGCAAAGGTACCAAAATTCTCGCCCTGACAAGGGAGGATGATTATCTCGATGTCTTGGGACCTTTGGGCAAACCGATTCCTGCTTACGAAGACCGGAATATTGTTTTGATTGGCGGTGGGGTCGGGATTGCGCCATTACTTTTCTTGGCGCAAAAGTTGGCAGTAAAGAATCGTTTGTTTATTTTCTTAGGTGCCCGCAGCCGGAATGAATTACTTTTTTTACCGGATTTTAAACAGTTGACTAATC
>JBDRUX010000077.1:0-12004 GCA_039801565.1 Caldifarciminota bacterium | reverse complement strand
CTTTCATTGTTGATCCTTTCTGCTGGTGCTGTTTTTGTTGGCACCAGCTTTTTATTATACCAAAAATTCATAATTTTACAATTTCCACAAAATTTGATTATAGCTCTAATGAGGTGGTATCGGAAGTTGCTCCCCAGGTGACCTACGGAGTAGCCCCCTAACCAGCTCCCCAGGTTGCTTCCCCAGTAGCCTACCGAGTCGCTTCCGAAGTCGCCCCCGAACCCGCTCCCGAATCTGCCTCCTAACCAACTCCCGAAGCAACTCCCGAGGTAACTCCCGAAGCTACTTATGGGGCAACTTAGGGGGTAGCCTACGGGGTCACCCCCTATACGATACCCCCTCCCAAATGGAAAATTGGCGTAACCGACGGACGACCAACATGATAGACGAAAAAATCGGTCATTTTTAGGTTGAAATATATTTCAACTTTTCGGGCACAAAACTTGTCCTGACTCATAGGCAGGTGGCTTCAAGATAATTTGAAAGATTGTTCGTTGAATTGGCAAGCACTAATTAGAACTCAAGCCATATTTTTAAACCAAGCAAATCCATTTTAGCTACAATGTTTATTGCCAGGTGATAATTAGGTCTTTTGGAGGCATAAAGTTTTTCTTAGTTATATAATAATATTGCCGTCGGTCTTGCTGGTTAAGACTATCGGGTTTATAAGATAATTGAGTCAATCTAAACTCTTCGGGTAAACTTATTATGAACTTTGCTTCTTTAATTGGTTTTTGCCAATGTTTAGTAGTCAAAAGGATATAACGAAATTGCTTATCTTTTAGTCCCTGCCGGTAAAGGATTGACAGTGATTCGGTTGCCATTGGCTTAAATTCCATTAGAAATGTGATGCCGGTGTCGCTTTTGGTATAATCGAGCCCCGCGATTAAGATTAAATCCGGATAATAATGAAATTCGTCAATTGGAAAGGGATAGAATATCTTGGCGGTTTTTGATTGATTGGTAAGATTCTTAAAGTGATAAGTGCCGACAACGGTTGCCTGAAATGAATCAATTGCAATCTTTATTTCTTCACTAATAAATCTTATCGGATAAAATTCTTTCGGTCTGCAACCAGAAAAAATAAAAAAAGTTACTATACCAGTAAATAATAATCTAATTAACACCTTAGCTTCGGTTATGGTTTAAGATAAACCAATTTCTTCGTTATTGCCCTCTGTTCTTCGATGTCAGCGATTAAGAAATAGATACCAGAAGTATTGAGATTTAATGCAATTTGGTGGCTGCCTTTATTCAATTTTTGATGGCAAAGAGTTTTAGTTAGGTTGCCTTGGGCATTATAGACTTTGATACTAACTTTTGCCATTTTAGGTAAATTGAATGAGATTTTGGCATCGTTCGTAATTGGATTAGGAAAAGAGAATGAGATATTATTAGTAATAAGTTCTTTGGTCTCAGTAATCCCACCGAATGGTAGAATTATATTAATACCGGTAATATGCTGACTATAGCCAACGTAGACCGATTCCGGATAAACTGACCAAGTAGTTGTAATACTCAGCAGTGACTCGATATTTGCCTTCACCTAAGCCAGCGACCGTATAGTTACCCAAACTATCGCTTTCCGCATCACAACCGCCAGTTGGTCCATAGGCACGGACATAAGCATTGAAAATCGGTTGACCACTTCGGTTTAATATCCGGCCGGAGATTGAACTCCAATCATCATTGGGTCCGTCAAAGGTTGGAGTAGAATCAATATACCAATTGGTCTCAATCCAATAGGTGTTAGAGCGATAAATGGCACTACTGCCACCATAAGGCGGGGTAGGGGCATTTCTCCAGCCTGCGGGTAATGAGGGCCAAGTGACCCCATCTACCCAGAACCCTCGGTTATCATATAGATTGATTGTATCTAAGGTATCATTCAAACTGAAGATACCAGTGGTATTGGTTCGGTCAATCGTTACATAACCATCATAAGGAAGTATCGTACCAGGATTGATTGTTGCAGTGCCAGCATTGGTGGTTATTGTCCAGCCACCAAGGTTAACCGGATAAGGAAATGGTAGCGCATGAAGTTCAATTCGTTCTAAAGAATCCGGGGCGGTTTGGAATTCGCTTATCAGAGTTTCAATAAATGGATTGGCATAAGTAAAGGCAAGAAGGCAGACAAAGGGCAGAATCTTCACTTTCTTCATAATGCCTCCAATTAGAATGATAAGATAACTATAAAATTTGTCAATAGTTATTTATTGGTCAGGCGATTCTTTAATCTCATTGACAATTAAGAAAAATTGGTTAATCTTTTAGCGATGCGTGTACCAGTTAATTGGCTTAAAGAATTGGTTGCTACCAAGAAAACACCACAAGAGTTGGCTGACCTTTTTGTTAGCCACGGACTTAGTATTGAAAGTCTTTTTCGAATTGGCGAAAGATTCGAAAATACCTTGGTGGCAGAAGTGATTGAATTAAATCCAAACCAAATCGCAATTGCTACTGATACGAGTAGTTTTTCAATAAACTATCCGAGTTATGGTCTTAAACTTGGCGATAAAGTAGTCTTTGACCCTAAAACTGAACAATTAGTAACAAAAATTGAAGTTGGCCTTGAAGGCAACGAACCAATTGTTTTGCCCAATGAAGCAATTAAAGGCGAAAAGCCATCGTTATATTTAGATGATTATGTCTTGGATTTTGAAATTACCCCCAATCGTGGCGATTTAATGGGCGTGATTGGTATTGCCCGTGAGTTGGCTTGTTATGAAGATAAAGAGTTGCAGTTAACCAAACTAAAATTTAAAGAAGACAAAGAGCCGATTGAAGGCAACTTCCAGTTAGAAGTGATTGATAAAGAAGGGTGTCCAGACTATATTGCCCGATTGATCAAAGGGGTTAAGGTTGCACCTTCACCGTTCTGGTTACAATGGCGAATTTATGCTTGTGGTTTACGACCCGTGAACAATGTTGTTGATGTCTCTAACTATATTCTCTTCAAATACGGCCAACCACTTCATACCTTTGACTTTGATAAATTGATAGGTAAAAAGATAATCGTCCGGCGTGCCCAGAAGAATGAAAAGATTAAAACTATTGACGGTGTGGAACGCAACTTAGCCGAAGCGGTGTTAATGATTGCTGATGCGAATCGGAGCGTCGCGGTTGCTGGAATAATGGGCGGGATTGATACCGAAATTTCAATTACCACGAAAAATGTCTTATTAGAATGCGCCCGGTTCAATCCAGTGGTTATCCGGCGCGGTTCACAATTTTTAAAATTAACCACTGAAGCCTCGAAACGGTTTGAGATGGGCATTGACTCAGAAAATTTAGAAATTGCCTCATACGAAGCAGCTGGTATGATCAGCGATTTAGCACAAGGTAGTCTTTGTCAAGGCAAAATTGAATTTCGGACATCAGGGCAAGCGAAGTATACTAAACTTTATCCGAAACGGGTAAATGAATTATTAGGAGTGAAATTGAATAAACCCCGAATTAAAAAAATCCTGGTTGCTTTGGGCTTCAAATTAAAAGAGCATAAAACCTATTGGCAAGTTCAAATTCCATCTTGGCGACCGGATGTGCAAAGGGATGCAGATTTAATTGAAGAGATTGGACGAATCTATGGTTATCAAGCGATTCCGAGCCGATTCGAATTGAAGGGGACTGAGCCGGGTCAAAAAAATCCAATTTCCCAAAACCTCAATAAGATTCGAAACATTTTAGTCGGTTATGGATTTAGTGAAGTCTACACAGTCAGTTTTACCGATGAGGCATCAGCTCGCTTGTTTTATTCAGGGAATTTAATCAAAATCCCTAATCCCTTGAACGAAAGATTCTCGGTCCTCCGGCCTTGTATCCTGCCAACAATCTTAGAGATTGTCAATTGGAATATTCGGAAAGGTAATAAAGACCTAAGACTTTTTGAAATCGGCAAGGTTTTCACTTTTGACCAAGAAATGCGCGAGGCTCTCAGCTTGGCTGGTGTAATCACTGGCAATCGGCAACCGAACCATTGGTCAGGCAAAACGGAGTTGGCGAATTATTTTGACTTAAAGGCTTTGCTGGAAACACTTTTTGCGGAATTTCAATTAAAGGAAGTTCAATATATTAGTACCAATCAGAGTTTTTTGCAAATGCAAGATGCCACAACGATAAAAATTAATAATACCGAAATCGGATTTTTAGGCAGTCTTGCCAAAAATGTCCTTGCGCGGTACGAATTGGAGACAACATTGTATGGCTTTGAGATTGCATTGGAACCAATCTGGCAGTTGGGGACCCAAGATAAATACTTTCGACCCCTGCCGAAATTTCCCGGCGTAGTTCGCGATTTCGCTTTCGTTGTTGCTAAAACCATCCCAGCCCAAAATATCAAGACATTGATTCAACAATTGGGTGGTGAGTTGTTGGAAAAGGTTGAAATATTCGATTGTTTTACCGGCGGTTCATTAGAACCAACCACAAAAAATTTGGGAGTTCGACTGGTTCTACGGGCGTCGGACCGAACTCTTTCTGATACCGAAGCAAATCAAATATTTGACCAAATTTTGCAAGGCTTAAAGGCAAGTCTGCCTCTGAAGTTAAGAGGTGAATAGAATGACAAAAGGTATTGCGGAGTCAGAATTTTCCATCCTGGCGCAAAAGATTGAAAAGGCAATTGAATTGATTGAAAAATTACGCAAGGAGAACGAAATGCTACGAGCCGAGATTGACCGCTTGCGCAATGAAAAAAAATTGACCATTGAACGAATTAATTTAATGCTTGACAAAATCGATGAAATTTTATAATATTATATAAGCTTGGGAGCAAATGAAAACTTTGAATGTTAACATTTTTGGTAATGAATATAAGATAAAAACCGATGAAGAAGGTAATTTGATATTGACCGTGGCGAAAATTGTTGACCAGAAGATGCGTGAGGTTCATGAGCGTTATCCGAAACTCTCACGCTTAGAAACCGCAGATTATGCTTGCCTCAATTTAGTTGAGGATTATCTGCGTCAAGATAAGGAGAAAACGGAATGGGTTAAAGCCCAGATCGGCTTGCTCATTGAAAAATTGGAAAAAGTATTATATTAGGCTCCCTGCTGTGTTCGTGACGGGTGACGAAGTCTTGAGCCAACACCCATAAGTAGGGTGCCAGATTGGAGTGTGAATTGCCCAAGTTTTCGAAAACAAAACGCATGAAGCACTCTTGAGGCGCCCACCTTACTATAGGGTTCAGAGACTTAAACTCGCACGGCACCAAGCGGGGATTTTTTTCTAATTTAGCCGAACTACCGTTTTCCCAATAAGGGGAAATGGAGGTAAATATGACAATAACGATTGCTAATGTAGTTTTCTTTATTGCCTTGGGTATAATCGGGTTTTTAGTTGGTTATTTCATCAGCCATCGAATTGGCATAGAACGGCTAAAGACCCGAGAAGCTGAGGCACAACGCATCATCCAAGAAGCAAAAAATGAAGCAGAAAATCTTAAGCAAAAAGCCGAACTTGCGACAAAAGAAGAATGGCACCGCGAACGAGTAAAATTTGAAGAGGAAACCTGTAACCGCCGTAAAGAAATTGAAAGATTGGAACGAAAAATCGCTGAACGAGAAATTGTTCTGAATAACAAGGAAAATGTCCTGAACCGCCGTGAAGCAGATTTGCTGCGACGCGAACGGGAATTGGTGTCGCGAGAAAAATTAGTCCGTACCAAGGCAGAACGTTACGACCAGTTGATCAACGAACAAAACGAACGATTAATGAAAATTACTAACTTGAGTATCGAAGAGGCAAAAAGAGAATTGTTGAAGAATTTAGAAAAACAAACCCACCTGGAAGCAGCCCAGATGGTAAGGGAAATCACGGAAAAAGCCAAAGCCGAAGCCGAGACCTATGCCAAAGAAGTAATCTTATCCGCAATCCAACGGTGTGCAATTTCTCATGCAGCCGAGACAACAGTTTCAGTCGTAAACCTACCGTCTGATGAATTAAAAGGTCGAATCATTGGTCGGGAGGGTAGAAATATTCGAACCTTTGAGGCATTAACTGGAGTCGAAGTGGTGATTGACGATACGCCAGGGGCGATTGTGATTTCCGGTTTCGACCCGA
The DNA here is from genome assembly GCA_039801565.1 of Caldifarciminota bacterium. GTDB lineage: Bacteria > Hydrothermota > Tepidihabitantia > Tepidihabitantales > JAOUPE01 > JBDRUX01. The sequence goes on along the minus strand of JBDRUX010000077.1, from coordinate 5,943 downwards.
TTCGACGTGAAATCGCCAAACTGGCAATGGAAAAGTTGGTGGCTGATGGCAGAATCCATCCAACCCGAATTGAAGAAATTGTCGCTAAGACCAGTGAGGAGATGCAAACAATCATTAAAAATGCTGGCGAAGCAATTGTTTTAGAATTAGGTATCGTGGGACTAGCCCCGGAATTGATTAACCAACTTGGCCGACTGAAGTATCGAACCAGTTACGGACAGAATGTCTTGTTACATTCTAAAGAAGTGGCACTGCTTGCTTCATTGATGGCACAGGAACTTGGTTTCGACCCAATGCCGGCGCGGCGTGCCGGATTACTCCACGATATTGGTAAGAGTGCGGATACTTCGTTAGAAGGAACCCATGCCCAAATCGGTGCTGAGATTGCTCGGCGTTATGGCGAAGACGAGATTATTGTTAATGCGATTGCTGCCCACCACGAAGAAGCTCCATTCAATTCTAATTATGCCTTCTTAGTGGCTGCGGCCGACAGTATCTCAGGCTCAAGGCCCGGCGCAAGGCGCGAAAGTTTCGAGGCCTACATCAAACGGATTGAAGATTTGGAAGCGATTGCTACTTCGTTTCCCGGAGTTGATAAAGCCTATGCAATTCAAGCCGGTCGCGAAGTGCGCGTTATGGTTCAACCTGAAGGAATTTCGGACGAAGAGGCAGCAGAATTGGCTGCCAAAATCGCTGCTCAAATTCAACTGGAAATGAAATACGCCGGGCAGATTAAAGTGACAGTAGTCAGAGAGACAAGAGCGGTCAGCTATGCCCGTTAGAAGAATTTTATTTTTAGGTGAGGTTTGCGCTGAAAAAGGACGAAAGGCAGTTATTAAAAATCTTAACCAACTTAAAGAAGAGTACCGGCCATCCTTTGTGATTGCCAATGCGGAAAATATCGCTGGTGGTTATGGTATCACCGCCAAGTTAGCCGAAGAGTTATTTCAAGCCGGAATTAATTGCATTACAACCGGCGACCACTTTTTAGACCGCCGAGAAGCCGAAAGTTTTTATAATTCGGAACTGAGAATCTTAAGGCCCGCAAACTATCCAGAAGGCGTCTGTGGCCGCGGTTATCAAGTCTATGAATTCGATAATTGCTACATCGGTGTTATCAACCTTTTGGGCAGAGTTTTTCTGAAATTGGTTGACTGCCCATTTCAGAAAGTGACAAAGGTAATTGAATTGATGAAGCCGATAACAAATACAATTATAGTAGATTTTCATGCCGAAGCTACCGCTGAGAAGGTAGCGATGGGTTGGTTTTTAGATGGTAAAGTTTCCGCTGTCTTAGGTACCCATACCCATATTCAAACTGCCGATGAAAAAATTTTACCTAATGGCACTGCCTATATCTCTGATGTCGGAATGTGTGGGCCATTTGCCTCGGTGATTGGAATGCGCACCGACCTGTCTTTACGACGCATCATCTATTCCACGCCAGTTCGACTCAAACCAGCTAAAGATGATGTGCATATTTGTGCGGTATTAATAGATTTGGATGTGGCGACCGGCAAAGCCTTGTCAATCAAAAGAATTAACCGCGCGATTGACGATAAGGAAGACACGCCAGAAAGTAAGACCGAATCCAATGATTAATCGTTGAACCGATTTTACGGCAAAAGTTGTCTAATATTTATATGAAGAATAATGCCGGCAAAATAAAGATATCGTTCTATGACGACACGGATATTATGTTTGAAGAGTTTTGGGACTGGCATTATTCTTTCTTTGATGTCGTCTGGACACCGGCTACTGACCTCTTCGTGACCGATGAGCTAATTTATTTAATAATGGAGATTCCAGGGGTGAATCGAGAAGATTTGACGATTATGGTGGCGCCAAGCTGGGTCCAGATTCGAGGCGTTAAGCAATCCCCTTCCGCTTTCAAACAGGGAATAAATTTTTACAAATTAGAGATTCCTTACGGTTATTTTCAGAAACGGGTGATGATGCCATTTCGTATTGAACCCAAGACGGTCCGGGTCAATTTAAAAGATGGCCTCTTGACCTTGCAATTCCAGCGTAAAGAAAAAGGCGCTAAAGTGATTAAAATCGAATGAGAGATTTAATCCAAGAACCAAAAACCTTTACGATACCGGAGATACTGCCGGTTTTGCCGATTAAAGGCGGTGTCATTTTCCCCAATCTAATATCACCTTTAGTGATTAGTACAGCGCGGTCGGCGAAATTAGTGGATGAAACCTTGGCTGGTGATAAATTGGTACTCTGTGTCACTCAGAAAAATCCTGATATCGAAGAAGCCCAACCGGAAGATCTCTATTCAGTCGGAACTGTCGTTTTAATCTCTAAGATGTTACGATTTCCTGATGGCACAATGCGGCTTTTAGTCCAAGGTTTAAAACGGGCTAAAGTCTTAGATTTTATCCAGCGGGAACCATATCTGAAGGCAAGAACTGAAGTCGTCGAGGAGACCGAGAAAAAGGATATCGCAGTCGAAGCCTTAATGCGTAATGTTGTCAACCTTTTTCATCAATTGGCGGATATGGCGCCTTACCTGCCGGAAGAGATGACAACGGTGGTTATGAATATCGAAAGTCCGGGTCGGTTGGCTGACTTTGTTGCCAGTTATACCAACTTTGATGTTGTTGATAAACAAGCATTATTAGAGACTTTTGACCCAAAAGAGCGTTTGAACCGATTGGTGCCACTGCTAACCAAAGAGATTAGCATCTTAGAACTTGGGGCAAAGATTCGTGACCAGGTAAAAGGTGAGATTGACAAGACCCAACGCGAATATTTCTTACGTGAGCAGTTGAAGGCGATTCAGAAAGAATTGGGCGAATTGGATGAGAAAACCGCCGAAATCAACGAATTAAAAGATAAAATTGAAAAAGCTAAAATGCCAAAAGAGGTTAGAGAAATCGCCTTAAAAGAGGTTGACCGGTTGGCACGGATGCCACCAGCAGCTGCCGAATACACCGTCTCCCGAACTTATCTTGACTGGCTGATTGCTTTGCCCTGGTCAGTCAGTTCCGAAGATAACTTAGATATTAAACGGGCAAAGCAGATTTTGGACGAAGACCATTATAACTTAGAAAAAGTTAAAGAGAGAATTATTGAATATTTAGCAGTCAAGAAACTGCGTAAGGATTCCAAAGGTCCAATCTTATGTTTTGTTGGTCCACCCGGTGTTGGTAAAACATCTTTGGGTCGTTCAATTGCTCGAGCCTTAGGCAGGAAATTTGTCCGATTTTCATTGGGTGGTATTCGCGACGAAGCTGAGATTCGTGGTCATCGCCGAACCTATGTCGGAGCACTACCCGGTCGAATTATCCAAGGAATTAGAAATGCGGGTACTAATAATCCAGTCTTTATGTTAGATGAGATTGATAAGGTTGGTATGGACTTTCGCGGTGACCCGTCCTCAGCCCTTTTAGAGGTCTTAGACCCAGAACAGAACTTTGCTTTTTCTGACCATTATCTCGAGGTACCTTTCGACTTATCTAAGGTGATGTTTATCACCACTGCCAATTTAGTTGACCCAATCCTGCCAGCCTTAAAAGACCGAATGGAGATTCTTGAATTGCCCGGCTATATTGCGGAAGAGAAACTTATGATTGCCAAGAATTTCTTAATTCCAAGACAGATTAAGGAATCGGGTTTAAGCGAAAATGATATTGAATTTACGGATAAGGCATTAGAATTGATAATCAACGAATATACGCGCGAGGCTGGGGTGAGAAATTTAGAACGGGAGATTGGTGCGATTACCCGAAAAGTAGCAAGAAGGTTTGCAGAAGGCAATACGAAAAGAATGAAGATTACGGAAAAAGAGGTTCGCGAATTTTTAGGTCCGCAAAAGTTCTTCTCCGAGGTTGCGGCACGCAAGGGAATTAATGGCGTCTCAACCGGCCTGGCAGTCACACCATTTGGCGGTGAAATTATTTTTATTGAATCTTCCAAGATGAAAGGTAAAAAGGGTCTAACCCTTACTGGTTCGTTGGGTGAAGTGATGAAAGAATCGGCTCAAGCGGCATTATCTTTTATTCGTGCCAATGCCAAGAAATTTGGTATCAACGAAGATTTCTTTGACAATTATGATATCCATATTCATATCCCATCTGGAGCAACACCAAAAGATGGACCTTCGGCAGGGATTGCCATCTCGGCATCACTCTTGTCATTATTGAAAGAAGTGCCGATTGACCCGAATACTGCGATGACCGGTGAGATAACCCTGACCGGGCGGATATTACCAATTGGTGGGGTCAAAGAAAAGGTTTTAGCCGCCAATCGGGCTGGGATTAAGACGGTGATATTACCGGTGGAAAACAAAAAAGATTTAGATGAGATTCCCCAAAAAGTAAAAAAGGACTTAAATTTTGAATTTGTCAAATCAATCCACGATGTCTATAAAATTCTTTTCAACCAGAAGCGAATAAATAAAAAAGGTTAGTCCCTTCGGATAAAAAATTCTTCATTCTCAGTAAATCCCGGTTCTGCCATTTTATACCTTCGAACTGATAGTGTCTTTAACCCAATAATTGAACCTTTCAAAATGTTTGAACTATTTTCATTCATTTATTATTTCTCCCATCCGTATCGCCATCAGTAACTCTACACTTAGGTTGACTATTTAAAGCCAAAGGTTATAATTTTTAAGATGAAGTATTTGTGCCTACTTGCGACCTGTCACTTGTTACTTGTGACTATTGGTTTCGCTCAATGGTTGGAAGCGACAATTCCGGTTGGAGAAAACCCTTGGGATTTGTGCTACAATTCTTTAGACAATAAAGTTTATTGCATCAATATTGAAAGTGATAATATATCGGTGATTGATAAGTATAATTCAGTGATTAAAACGGTTTCGGTCGGCGACGAGACTTGTGCCTTGGTTTATAATCCAACCAACAACAAGGTCTATTGCGCTAATTATTTTAGCCACAGTGTGACGGTGATTAATGGCAGGACCGATTCAGTAATTAGAACAATTACGGTCGGAGCTCTCCCCAATGCCTTATGCTATAATCCGACCAACAACAAGGTCTATTGCGCTAACGATGGTAGTGACAATGTCACGGTGATTAATGGGGCAACCGATTCCGTGATTAAAACCATTTGGGTCGGAGCCAGACCCTGGGCTTTGTGCTATAATTTTTTAAATAACGAGGTTTATTGCGCTAATAGCCGTGGGCGGTGTGTGGCCGTGATTGATGGTGTAACTGATTCAGTGATTGCGACCATTCCGGTTGGAAACCGTCCTTGGGTTTTGGCTTATAATTCTTTGAACAACAAAGTCTATTGTGCTAATGATAATAGCGGTAATGTTACAGTGATTGATTGTGACACCGACACGGTGATTACAACCATTCCCACTGGAGAACGTCCCTGGGCATTAGTTTATAATTTTGCCAGTAACAAGGTCTATTGTGCTAATGCTTGGAGCAATACTTTAACGGTGATTGACGGCGCATCGGATTCGGTGATTAAAACTATGGCGGTTGGGGATATGCCGCGGGCTTTAATTTACAATCCTATCAATAAGAAAGTTTATTGCGGTCATGAAAGCGGTGATGTTATAATAATTGATGGCGGAACTGATACAATAATTAAAACCATTCAGGTCGGCTATGGCAATCATGATTTTGCTTGGAATCCACTTCAGAATCGGGTCTATGTTGCTAATTATTGGAGTAACACCGTAGCCGTGCTTCGGGATTCAATCCCAGTCGGAATTGAAGACCGCGAACCGCTATCCGCTAACCGCCTACCGCTGGAGATTTATCCAAATCCGGCGAAGTCCGTTCTCGCTATCCGCTCACCGCGCTCCGCTGACCGCCAAAATATAAAAATCTTTGATGTTTCAGGAAAGATGATAAAGGAGATTGCCGTTACCGAATCAAATCGCGATAACAATGAAATAAAAATATCTCTGGAAGGAATCAAGCCAGGAATTTACTTCTTGCAATTTGGCAC
>JBDRUX010000076.1:0-12036 GCA_039801565.1 Caldifarciminota bacterium | reverse complement strand
GAAAAAGTGTTAGTTATAACTAACACTTTTTCGCCAAAAAATTAGGTCGAAATTATCTTTTTGCAATCTTTTTTAAGTTGTGGTTAATCGAGTCAAAAGTTCTTGATAGCTAATAGTTTCCTGTTTGCCTGATTCCATATCGCGCAGGGTTAAGACATTTTTTGCCACTTCATCTTCACCAATAATAATCGCATATCTGGCATTTAAAGCATTGGCATAACCAAGTTGGGTACGGAGTTTCTTTAATTCGTAATTGAGATAAACTGAGATGCCTATATTTCGTAATTCCTTTGCCAGTTGTTTTGCATAAGGCAATTCTTTTTCGCTCCAATATATTATCGCAACCAATCTTGGTTGGACAACCCTATTAGGTGGCTGGGCAACAATCAGAATTCGTTCTTCACCTAAGGCAAAGCCAATAGCGGGCGTTTTCGGACCACCCAGCTCTTCAACTAAATTGTCATAGCGGCCACCACCGCCCAAACTATCCTGGGCACCCAATTTAGTAGAAATGTACTCAAAAGCGGTCTTGGTATAATAGTCCAATCCCCGCACCATTCGGTCATTGATTGTATAACTAATTTTTCGTTGGTCTAAGGCAGTAATCACTTTTTTAAAATGGTCAGCACATTCGGAACAGAGTGAAGCGCGAACTTTTGGGGCGAGTTCGTAGATTTTTTGACAACCCTCATTCTTGCAATCAAAGACTCGCAAGGGATTCTTTGTTAATCGGATTTGACAATCTTGGCAAATTTTATCTTGCTTGCCGGTAAGGAAATTGACCAATTCTTGTCGGAATTTTGGCCGACATTTTGGGCAACCAACACTGTTGATTTGGGTTAAACAGTCATCAATACCAATTGCCGAAAAGAAATTGGCACCGATTTCAATCACCTCGGCATCAATTTCTGGACTCGCTTCACCGATTATTTCAACACCTAATTGATAGAACTCCCGATACCTTCCTTTCTGCGGGCGTTCGTAACGAAACATCGGTCCAATATAAAAGAACCGATTGGGAATTTTGACTCCATTTTCGATAATTGCCCGAACTACCCCAGGCGTTCCTTCCGGGCGTAAGGTAAGGCTACGGTTAGCTTGGTCGGTGAAAGTATACATCTGCTTAGTAACGATGTCCGTGCTTTCGCCGGTGGAACGTAAGAATAGTTCGGTATGTTCAAAAATTGGCGTGGTGACTTCAACAAAACCGTACCTTTCCACAATCTTACGAAATTTTGTTTCAACCCAATGTTTTCTCAACGATTCGGGTGGTAAAATATCCCGAGTGCCTTTGGGCCGGCTATATTTCATTTTACAGGACCTTGCGCACTAAAAAATATGCCCCAATTCCTAATCCGAGCCCTAAGACATTGGCAAGCCAGTCGAAAAACTCGACGGTGCGATGAGGAATTAAATACTGCAATAGTTCAGTTACTGTGCCAAGACTTAACCCAATTGTTAGGGAATGAAAACCGACCGCGGCTTGACCAATCAGTCCTAAAATGGTATAGGCACCAAAATGGAGAATTTTATCAACACCAGTCTCTTGCAGTTTTGGGCTTTCCGGGGTTGGGACTAAAGTAAAGAAAAGAATAATAACTATCCAAAGGATAAGCAAGGCTTTTCGTCTTAGCCGCGTATTAGCTCCTTAACCCGCATCAGTCGGGTTAAATCTGAGCGCTCGGTCTCGGTCAATTTGAGGACGATAAATTTAATCGTCTCTTCAATGTTAGGAATCAAGATAAATTCTAAGGCATTGACGCGGCGTCGAGTCTTTTCCATCTCATCCGCCAATAGCTCTAAAGTCTTTTCTTTTTCGGCTAAAAGTAAAAGGGAGTCGAGCAAATTATTTAACGATTGCAAAGCGAAGTCTAATTCGCCCGAGGTGCCAAGAAAGCCATAACAGCGAATATCGCCGGTCATAATTTTTTCCAAAACTGGCACTTTCACATTCAGGATGTTTTTGGTTCTAATGGTTAAATTAATTTCTCGTTTCGGTAAAATTAAGGCTGATTCAACATATTTGGGGTCAAAAGTATTTTGGGCAAGACGGAATCTAACTAAAGCGGCAAAGAGTTCACTCTCTACCTTTTGGCGATGGGTTCTGATATCATCAATCAAAGTCAGGATTTGGCGCATCAGTTCTTCTTGTTTATCTTTTAAGAGTTTATGGCCACGGCGAGCAATGATTAAACGGCGCCTCAGTCTCAAGAGTGACATTCGGGAAGCCCCAACCGCAAGTTTCATTTCAGTTGACTAAAGTTTTAACAATCTGACGATTCTTCCTGTGCCAAAAGGAGTTGAAGATAATCAACAAATTGGCGGAGGATAGTTTCGTCTTCTAATACCGCGACTCGACTAATAAAGACGCACCCACCCTCGACAAAGACTTTTAGACCATAGTATTGGTGACCGGGTTCGCGGACAATTATTTCATTTGGTTGCCCAACCTCGGCGGCGGTTTCATAACCCCGTCCTAACTTTTTTTGCATAAAAGTGCTTAATTCGTTAGCCACTGCCGTTAAAGCTCGCATTGCCGAAACATTTTCTTTAATTGGAATCTTAACCACTTCGCCGTGGGTTTCCCGGCGGTCTTCGACCCGCGCTGCGGGGATATCAACATAGTCGGTCAAATTAGTCTTAAAGATAATTTAATCTACTTAAAATAATGCTCTTGTCAAGATTTTTCTTGTTTTGATTTCCTCATTTTAGTAAATTAACAAGGCGACTTAATGAATCTATCCTTTAAAGAACTGACCAATTAAAAGTGACTTAAAAGATAATATTCAAACGGGACCGAGGAGATGGAAGCTAAACGCAATTCTTGAGGAATGTTCCAATGAGTTTAATCAGAATTTAGAACAATATCATTTAAAGTCACAAAAGGGCAGAAAAATACTTAGATGGTTGCGAATCATTTCCGATAGTATCAATTACTATAATTTAAACCAAACATTAGGACTTGACATTTGCCAAAATATTGTTAGATTTAGAATTTGAAGTCAACTATGGATTGGTGCAATAACCTGGGTGCTCAGGCAGTATTAACTTTAAACCAAGGAGGATAAAATGAAACAAACTGCCCAATTTCTAACCGTCCTAATTGCCGTTTTATTTCTGTTTGTAGCGGTTGGTTGTGCCAAGAAGGTGGTGAAAAAAGAAGAACCAATTCCACCCCCACCCGTCGAGAAAGAAAAAGAGATGCCGCCCATCGAGCGTAAACCGGCTGAGTTAAGCTTAGCGACAATTTACTTTGACTTTGACCGTTCGGATATCCGTCCCGGCGATGCCAAAATCCTTGAGGAGAACGCTCGGATTCTAAAAGAGAACCCTGATGCGAAGATAATGATTGAGGGACATTGCTGTCCGATTGGAACTTCGGAATACAATATGGCTTTAGGCTGGCGACGTGCCAATTCGGCCCGTGACTATCTGGTAAAACTTGGCATCAGTAAAGACCGGTTATCAACTATCAGCTATGGTGAGGAGCGGTTAGTCACTACGGTAGAAGCTGAATATTGGAAAAACCGGCGTTGCGAATTTAAATCACAATAAACTAAACCTTTGAATTAGGGTGGACAAAGTAAAATTTGTCCACCCTTTAATGAAATTTAAGATGGTATATGTTAAATTATATTTAGTCATAATAATCTTTACTGTTCTATTCAGTGGCTGTAGTATCAAACAGCAATGGCTCAAACAGACCACCCAAATTGATTCACTTACTAAACAAGTAGCGCGTCTTGATAGTTTGCAACGTCAACAAGCGGAATTACTTTTGGCACTAAAAGCCGACCTTGGGTATCGTTTGGAGCGGACGAATGAGAAGATTGACTATCTCGACGCTAAGTTTGAAGACACCCAGTCGCGTCTGGTTCGTATAGCGCAAAAATTAGGCCTTCGCACCACTCAAGTCGAAGAACCAAAGGCGGATACTGTAATCCAATCCGGCACCGGTGTCGACCCTGAACTTCTTTACAATACCGCTTATTTGGACTACACGCGCGGTAATTTCGATTTAGCCATCCAAGGATTTCAAGAGTATTTGAAACTTTATCCCGATACCGACCTCTCGGATAACGCCCAATATTGGATTGGCGAGGCTTATTTTACAAAAAATGAGTGGCAGATGGCATTAATCGAATTTGAAAAGGTTGAAAAGAATTATCCGCAAGGGAATAAATTGCCAGCTGCCCTCTATAAGATAGGATTGTGCTATTTGAATATGAAATTACGGAATAAAGGGAAGGAGTATCTGAATCGAGTCGTTAAAGAATTTCCCAATTCACCTGAGGCAAAATTAGCGAAAGAGCGACTCTTGACCCTCCAGTAAGTATCAGCGATGGAACCATTTACCCCACCGGTTGCTACCCAAGCCTGGTGGGATACTATTCTCGGCACCGGTCTTTTTGCTAAAATTATCCTGGTCGTTCTTTTTTTCTTTTCAGTTATCTCTTGGGCAATAATCATTCGTAAGTTATTTCTTTTCCATGCAGTTCGGCGCGAAAATCGAATCCTTTTGAGTCTTTTTCAGCACCGCCGTTCTGCCCAACAATTTCATAAAGCGGTGGCGGATTATAAAAACTCACCTCTGGCAAAGGTCTTAGCCAGTGGTTTACAAGAATGGGCAAATTTAAAAAAATTAAGTTTAGCCAATCCTGAAATCCATAGTGAAACAAAGTTGCCTACTAATTATAGCCGCTTAGCCGCGGTCCTGCCCAATGTTCAAGAAGCGATGAATCGGACTGGTTCGGTGGAATTGGAACGGATTGAGCGATTCCTTCCATTTTTGGCAACGGTCAGTAGCGTCAGTCCATTCCTGGGACTTTTAGGAACAGTCTGGGGTGTTCTCTCGGCTTTAATCAATGTCAAAGCAATTCCGGTTGTTACCTTGCAGGTAATTGCACCGGGTGTCTCGGATGCCTTGGTGACTACGGTCGCTGGTTTATTAGTAGCGATCCCAGCCCTGATGTTTTATAATTATTTCGTTGGCAAAGTCAGAGACCTAACTTCAGAGGTTGAACGATTTATCTCAGAAGTCTTGGGCGATTTCCGCAAGGAGATGGTCTTAAGTGAAGAGATTAGGCACTAAAATATAATTTTTAAGATGAAGAATCGGTTACGACCAGTCTCGGAAATGACGATAACCTCATTAGCCGATGTGGCAACGACACTATTGATTATTTTTATTGTGGCTGGTGTCAGTGCGGCTTTGACCCGGGCTGGCATTGATGTCAATCTACCTCGCACCTCAGCCGCCAAGCCAAAGCTCGGTAGTGCCGTGATCATATCAATCACGAAAAACCAAGAGATTTATATTGAACAAAAGTTGGTGACATTAAAAGAATTCAACACCGTCTTGAACCAAACTATCGCTAAGAAGGGCACTGACCGGGTTTTTCTCCAAGCCGATGCATCAGTGAATTATGGATTAGTCATTGAAGTTATTGGTAAGGTTCGGGAGGCTGGGATTGAAAATTTGGGATTAGTCGCTGAGCCAAGACTTCCCAGCCGAAGATGATTGCTTAACCGGTGCAATCGGTTTTAAACGATGACCAAAGAATTCTTCTTTTCGCTATTCGGACATCTTGCAATTTGTTTCTTCTTTGCCGTCTTTGGAGCAACAACTAAAAAGACGAAAACGCGACCCTATCCATTAGTTTATCGGGTCAGTTTGGTCAGCGGTTTTGAAGCGGAGGAAGCACCCAAGCCAGCCATTGCGGTTGTCAATAAGACTTCGGCTAAGCCCGAGCCGGTCAAAAAGCCAACTGAGAAACCAAAGACACAAACCAAATCGAGCGGGATAGTTAAGACCAAAGCCGGGTTAGGTGCCCGAGCCGAAGGTTTTGAATATTCTTATTATCTCCAGATTGTTCTGTCACGAATTGGCGAGAATTGGATTAACCCCTATGCCAGCAGTAACTACCAATTTAAATGCACGATATTCTTTATTATCGAGCGCGACGGCACAATAACTCAAGCTAAGATTGAAACCAGTTCGAAAAATTCGATTTATGACCAATCCGCGCTACGAGCAGTTTTAGCCACGCGCAATTTACCACCATTACCGCAAGAATACCAATCCAACCAATTAAAAATCCATTTGGAATTCGAATACCAGCCATAAAAGAATCCATTACATTCTAATTAGTTCCCGCAAGCAAACCCCAATTTCTTCAATTTACTAAAAGTTCGTTTTGGGGAATTGACTCTTAAATTATCGTTTAGAATTTGTTAGGTAGTTTTAACTTACTTATGGGAATTTCAGGGTTAAAAGCAACAGTTTGCCAGGCAAATTAAATTGTCATTGACAATTACCAATTTTTCCATTATCATATGCATAAAAGTGCATATAAGAATATGATAGCAAAAACTGAAGAATTGGTGGATTTATTTAAGGCGATAGCCGAGGAAATACGATTACGGATAATTTGGATATTACTCAAGGCAAAATCAGAACTTTGTGTCTGCGAGATTATGGACGCTTTGAACGAAAGCCAATATAATGTCTCCAGACATCTTAAGATTCTTAAGTTTGCCGGTTTCGTGCAAGAACGCAAAGAAGGAAAATGGGTTTTTTATGCGCTTGCAAAACCAAAAAATTTGATTCAAAAGCGATTACTCGAAGCAATCCGTGCCATCCCCGAAAAACTTTTTGCCGAAGATAGAAAAAGATTAGAAAAAAGGTTGTCATTAAGAAAAGACGGTAAGGTGGTTATTGGTATGAGATGCAATCTTAAAAGGGTAAAATGAAAAAGATTATCTTTGGTCTAATTGTAACAACAATTTTTTATTCTGCCTTTGCCCGGACCATTGCAGTGGTAAACGGTAAGAAGATTTCGTTGAAATTTTTGCAACAGGAGTTGGAAAAATTACCTTTGGCACGGCAAGAAGATTTTCTTGAAGATTATCCAAGTTTTTTAGAAGAGTTAATCAATCAGGAATTGGCACGGCAGGAGGCATTAAGACAAAAGTTGGATACGATAAACGAAGTTAAATTCCTGATTACCCAAAATAAACTTCTTCGCAATCAAATCTTAATTGACGAATTACTAAATCGAGAAATCCGGTCAAAAATTCAAGTGAGTGAAGAAGCGATGCTAAAATATTTCAAAGACCAAAGAGAAAAGATGAAGGGTTTGACTTATAACCAAATAAAGCCTCAGATTTATCAAATTTTATTTAAGCAAAAAGAGACCGAAGCGCTTAAGAGCTATTTTGCTTACTTACGCCAAGAGGCAAAGATTACCTATAATGAAAAATGGTTAAAGGCAGAAGCGAAGCGAATATCAAATCCAATCCAAAAAGCCTTAAAGAGTAAACTGCCGACAATGGTTGATTTTGGGGCAGATAACTGTTTGCCTTGTATCCAGATGAAACCAATCGTGGCTGAATTACAAAAAGAGTATAAGGATAAAGCGAATATTTTGCTCTTGAATGTTGATGAGTATCCGCAACTAACCCGAAAGTATCAGATTGTCGTAATCCCAACCCAGATATTTTTTGATACCTTAGGCAATGAGACCTTCAGACATATGGGCTTTTATTCAAAAGCCGATATTCTTACCCAACTTAGAAAGGCGGGTTTAGAATGAAGCAAAAGACCTTCTATCGAATTAGCGTCGTTATCCTTCTTTTAATTGTAATTGCAATTACAATTGTGCTTAAATCAAAAGGCACGACTAAAGTAGCGACCCGAAAAGAAGTTACCAAAGATTCATTGGTTCTTAGTCAACCCAAAGAAACTTTGGCACTGGAAAATAAAAAACCGATTGATAGCATCAAGCAAAAAGAAGAACCGAAAAGCAAAGCGATTACCCCTGAATCCTCATTAGCCAAAGACGAATTAGCCATCGTGAATGATGAAAAGATAACCCAGAGAAAATTCGATAGCATCTTTAATACTTTACCAGTGCAAATAAAAGAAGTCTTCAAAGACGATAAAGTTGGTTTTCTTGAAGAACTGATAACCCGAGAACTTTTGTTGCAGGATGCCAGAAAACGAAAGGTTAATGAACAGAAGGAATATCAAGATGCAGTTAGTAGAAATCCAAATCAGCAAGAGGATATTGCAATCAATCTTCTCTTCAAAAATATTTTGGCAGATATTTCGGTCAGTGAATCCGAACTGCGCGAGTTTTTTAATCAGTATCAAGACCAACTACCAAATAAGGATTACGAAGCAGTAAAAGAACAAATAAGACCGATGGCACTGGAAGAGAAACAACGACGAATCATCGAAGAATATCTAAATAACCTTAAGGCAAAGGCAAAGATTGTGCGTAATGAGCAGTGGGTTAAGCGACAAGAGGCATTGATGGCGGATAATCCATTAAATAAGGCACTCAAAACCGGTCGACCAGTTTTAGCCGATTTTGGGCGTGGCACCTGTATCCCTTGTAAGATGATGCAACCGATTTTAGAAAAATTGCAAAAGGATTATGCAGGCAAGGTTGAGATTCTAATCCTTGATGTTGGTGAATATGCCGCACTTTCCCACAAATACCGAATAATGATGATTCCAACTCAAATTTTCTTTGATGCCAAAGGTAATGAGGTATTCCGGCATCAAGGTTTTATGTCCGAAGCCGATATTGTTGCCCAATTAAATAAGATGGGAATTAAGTGATGTTCGTTGAGCTTTTAACCAATCTAACCAGAGCGGTTGAAGGTAGTCCATTAATTGCACTTGGCGCCTCTTTGGTCTGGGGAATCTTAAGCATAATTTTAAGCCCCTGCCACCTTGCCAGTATTCCATTAGTAGTTGGCTATATTGACCAACAAGGACAAATCTCGATAAAAAGGGCATTCTGGATATCGTTAATATTTGCATCCGGAATACTTTTGACCATTGGACTGGTTGGTCTAATTACTGCACTGGCAGGACGAATGATGGGTGATATTGGAAAGATTGGTAACTATATCGTAGCGGTCATCTTTTTTGTCATCGGCTTGTATCTGCTTGATGTTATTCCATTCCCCTGGTCAGGTGCCAGTGGCAGACAGGTAAAACAGAAAGGTTTACTCGGCGCTTTTATCCTTGGTTTGATTTTTGGTCTTGCCTTAGGTCCTTGCACATTTGCCTATATGGCACCGATGCTTGCAGTTGTCTTTAAGGTTGCGGCAGAAAAGATGGTTTATGCAATTAGTCTTTTATTGGCTTATGGCATCGGGCATTGTTCGGTAATCGTGCTTGCCGGTTCGCTAACCGAAACCGTAACTCACTATTTACATTGGACTGAAAAGTCAAAAGGTGCTGTCGTGCTTAAAAAGATATGTGGTATTTTAGTCATTCTTGGTGGATTATATTTAATCCTAACATCATAGAAAGAATAAGCCACAGAGGACGGAAAGCACAGAGATGAATTTCTTCTCTGTGTCCTCGGTGACTCTGTGGCAGATTTTCTTCCGAGAAAGGAGAAAAGATGGAGATACGAATCTTAGGAACTGGTTGTCCGAGATGCCAGGAACTTGAAAAAAGAACTTTGGAAGTCTTAGCCGAAATGAATCTTGCCGCTGATGTCCAAAAAGTAACCGACCTAAAAAAGATCGCAGAGTATAAGGTCTTTATGACACCGGCTTTAGTTATTAATGGTAAGGTGAAATGTTTTGGTAAAGTCCCAGCCAAATCTGAGATTAAAAAATGGCTGGAAGAGGAGAAGGGAAAATGATAGTCAAAGATTTGATTTTGGCTGGGCTGCTTGCTCTGAAAGACTATATTGCAACCCATGTTTTAACTTGCCTTGTCCCAGCATTTCTTCTTGCTGGTGCAATGGTAACTTTTATCAACCGGGAGGCAATCTTAGAATACTTGGGCGAAAAGGCGAATAAATTGAAATCTTTCTCATTAGCGAGTATCGCCAGTTTCTTTGTCGCTGCTTGCTCTTGCACGGTAATACCGGTCTCAAGTGGACTATACTACAGTGGCGCTGGCGTTGGCGTGGCATTCATTGTTCTTTGGGTTGCCCCGGCTGCTAATATCCTTGCTTTAATTTACACTGGTAGTATTCTTGGCTCGAAGATGATTATCGCGAGAATTGTAGCTGCCTTGCTGATGGCTTTTGTTGTCGGTTTTGTGATGACACTATTCTTTGCCAAAGAAAAGCGTGCCGAGTCAGTGCCAACCCAACCGTCCGGTGAAAAAAAGCAAATCATCAAAAGGGCAGACTTCCTCTTCCTTTTATTAATTCTTCTATCATTGCTTCTACCGAACTATCTGGTGCGAACCGGCTCTTATTTCTATAAGGTCTTAGTTTGGCTAATCTTCACTGGGATTATGGTGATTTATGGTTTAAAGGTCATTAACAAAGAAAGACTTTTGGATTGGCTACAAGAGACCTGGTGGTTCGTTAAAATAATCCTGCCTTTGCTCTTAATCGGCGTCTTTGTGGTTGGTGTAATCGGCAAGATATTACCAGAAAATTGGATTAAAAACTGGCTGGGTGGCAATGGCGTTGTCGCCTCATTTCTTGCCACGATGATTGGAGCGATAAGCTATTTTGCGACAATGACCGAAGCCCCGTTTGTCCATACCCTGATGAAATTAGGGATGGGAAAAGGACCAGCCTTAGCACTTCTGCTTACCGGACCGGGTTTGAGCTTACCTAATTGGCTGGCAATCGCTCGAGTATTTGGTATCAAAAAGTCTTTAGTTTATGTGCCGACCATCGTTATTTTAGGGACATTGGTCGGCTGGTTTTTCGGAAACTTTATCTTTTAGCGAAAGGGGGTGAGACGATGAAGATAATAGTTGCCGGACCGGGTTGTCCAAGATGTCAGGCGACCGAAAAGAATGTAATCAATGCCTGTGCGGAATTGAAACTGACCGCTGACATTTCCCATCTCTACGATGTAAAAGAATATGCTAAACTCGGTGTCCGAATAACCCCAGCAGTGGTTGTTGATGGTAAGGTTCTGATTGCTGGTAAAGTGCCGTCGGTCGAAGAACTGAAGACACTCCTTTCAACAATTAAATAGAGATTAGCAAAACCGAATAACGAGTGAAAAATTTAAGGAGTTCAAATGAGCCAAAAAGAAATGGCCGAAGTCTTTAAAAGGACTTTGGCTTTGAAATCGTATCCGGTCGGAGTGAAATTTTGTCAAAACTCCGAGAAGTTAAAAACCGGGAAGATCCCCACTGAAAAGCTGACCTTTTGCCAGATGGTGAAATTAGCCAGTCAGGGCAGATGGCAACTTGCCTGTCCAAAAGACCAGATGGGTTGTTTTACCGCCCAATTAATCTTTGGTTTTCGACCCCAAAGTGAACAAGATATCGAACACCATATGAAACAATTTACTGACAATCGGGAAATTGCCGAGAAGATGATTGCGGTCAAACCGAAATTCAAATTGGGCGAAATTGCAGGGATTCTGGTCCGACCTTTAGATAATCTTGAACCGGATTTGGTGATTTTAATAGTTGATAGTAGTCAGGCGTTACCCTTGATTGAAGCTTATGCAGTTGCTACTGGTAAAGACCTTTCATTTCGGAATGGTGTGAGTTCAGCTTTATGTTCTTATGGCGCAGTTGTAGCTTACCAGACCCAAAAGCCAAACCTTTCAATTCCTTGCATTGGCGCTAAGCGTTATGGATTATTTCAAGACTACGAGTTAATCTTTACGATGCCGTTTGAATTATCAAAGACTATTTCAAATGCACTCTTAGAACTTGAAAAGACCAATAGATTACATCTTCCAATTGTGCAAGGTTATCTTTCGCCAACTAAGCCGGTTGATTATCTCTTAAAGAGCTAAAGATGTGCCAATATTGCGGTAACACTGGTTTATGTTATCTTGTTATCATTTCAATCTTCTGGTGGTGCTATAAGAAAATAAAGTTGCTTTTAGCAAAAATTAAGCATTCGGCGAAGGTTGAGAGCGAAAAATAAAATTCAAAAAAGGCACACGAAAGACTTGCCGAAAACTATAAGACTACAGACACCGATTAAAAAATCTTGCGATAATTTTGAGGTTAACATTTCGATAAGGATGGTTTGATTTTGACAACAAAAATCTTGGCTTAATTCTGAAATTTAC
>JBDRUX010000075.1:0-12149 GCA_039801565.1 Caldifarciminota bacterium | reverse complement strand
GAAAGATGTATGAAGATACCGAAAAAAAGCCAGTTGATGCAATAATGGTTCAACTGCGTTGGAAATTTAGTAATACCTTACAATAAAGGAGGAGAAATGATAAAAACATTAACAAGAATAACAATAATTATCGGGTTGTGTTTCTTAGGCACCAGTTCGTTATTAGGTGCCAAGAATAATCTTACGCTGGCTGGTTCAACCACTGTTTTACCAATTGCTCAAAAAGCGGCTGAGGTGTTTATGGATTTGCATAAAGATATTAATATTTCGGTACGGGGTGGTGGTTCAGGGGTTGGCATCGCTTCATTGATTAGTGGTAGTGTTGATATTGGGAATTCTTCACGACCGATTAAGACTAAGGAACTTAAGACCGCCCGCGAAAAAGGGAAAAATCCGGTTGAAAATATTATCGCCTTGGATGGAATTGCAGTAATTGTCCATCCCAATAATCCGATAAACGAACTGAGCATCGAAGTTTTAAAGAATATCTACACTGGTAAGATAAATAACTGGAAGGCATTAAAAGGTGTTGACCAATCAATCGTTGTTATTTCCCGAGATGTCGCATCCGGAACCTTTGAAGTCTTTAAAGAAAAGGTTCTTGAAGGCGCAAAGGTTAGAGAAGATGCCTTAATGCTTGCCTCAAATAAAGCGGTTGCTACAACGGTTGCCGAAACACCAGGCGCGATTGGTTATGTTGGTCTTGGTTATCTTTCAGAAGGAGTTAAGCCATTAAAAATCGAAGGCGTCACACCTAATGAGAAGACGGTGCGGAGTGGTGAATATAAATTAGCCCGTCCACTCTATATGTATACCAATGGTGCGCCAAAAGGTATCACAAAGGACTTTATTGACTTTATCTTATCCCCGACCGGTCAGAAACTGGCAAAGGAAGTCGGCTTTGTGCCGCTAATACCATTGGAGTGAAAAATAAATAGTCGGGCAGGGGAGAAATTTCTCCCTTGCCCGGTTAAACCGAAAAATGGAACAATATGGCGCTACGATTCATCGCTCATAGTCGCATAAATGCGACCGCTACGGATATGGATGTCAGATAAATTCGAGCGCTATGATAAAAGAAAAGTTATTTAAATACTTATCGTTATTTGCCGCAGTCTGCTCAATAATTTTTCTTTTCGGTATTATTTTTAGTATCTTTCGGGAAGGTCTACCGATTTTTAGTAAGGTTGGAATTTTAAAATTCTTATTTGGTAAATCCTGGTATCCGACCCAAGAACCACCTGAATTCGGAATCCTTGCTTTAATCATCGGCTCAATTGTTGTTACTATCGGTGCGCTTGTCATATCAATTCCGCTTGGTGTTGGTTCTGCAATTTATCTATCGGAGATGGCAAGACCGAGGACCCGAGAAATATTAAAACCTTTTATTGAATTATTAGCCGGTATACCTTCAGTCATTTATGGACTTTTTGGTATGGCATTTCTTGCCCCCTTGATTATGCGATTATTTAATTTAAATACCGGCTTAAATGCCTTTACCGCATCAATTGTCCTTGGGCTAATGGTGGTTCCAATCATCTCAAGCATATCCGAGGATGCAATCGCCGCGGTTCCCAAATCGCTACGAGAAGCAGCTTATGCCCTTGGTGCTAACAGATGGGAAACAATTAGAAAAGTTGTTCTACCAGCAGCCAAATCGGGAATCTTTGCCAGTATTATCCTTGGCTTTGGTCGGGCGATTGGCGAAACGATGGTCGTCTTAATGGTTGCCGGTGGTTCGGCGATAATTCCCAAATCAATCTTCCAACCAGTCCGACCGATGACCTCAGCCATTGCGGCCGAGATGGGTGAAACTGTGGTTGGTGATGACCACTATCGAGCCTTATTTGGAATCGCGATTATTCTATTTATTATCACCTTCACTTCTAATTTAATTACCGAATCGGTAAAAAGTAAAATAAAACGCAAATGACAATACGA
Source organism: Caldifarciminota bacterium (assembly GCA_039801565.1). GTDB lineage: Bacteria > Hydrothermota > Tepidihabitantia > Tepidihabitantales > JAOUPE01 > JBDRUX01. The sequence continues at coordinate 10,208 of JBDRUX010000075.1, read as the reverse complement.
GGTTTTCGACAAACATTTTGGTTAACCTTAGTAAGATTAGCGATATTCATTACTATCCTTTCGCTGCTTGTCTTTCTTTTATTAATTTTTATGCGCGGCGGTAAAGTGATTTCGCTTTCGTTTTTATTGGAATCGCCCCAAGAAGGAATGACCAAAGGTGGAATCTTTCCGGCAATAATCGGTACTTTTTACTTAACCCTTGGTTCAATCCTCTTTGCCTTGCCCTTAGGTATTTTAGCCGCAATCTATCTCTCAGAATATGCCAAACCGAGCATCTTTGTCAGCACAATAAGAACTGCAATAAATACTTTAGCCGGTGTGCCTTCAATTGTCTTTGGACTTTTTGGCTTAGCCTTATTTGTCAATATCTTTGGCTTTGGTGTTTCAATATTATCCGGTTCTTTAACCTTAGGGATATTAATTTTACCAACCATTATCAATGCCAGTGAAGAGGCAATAAAGACGGTGCCTCAGGATTTTAGGGAAGCGGCTTATGCCTTAGGCGCAACCAAACGCCAGACGATAATGAAAATAGTACTACCAACTGCTTTGCCTAGTGTACTTACTGGAGTAATTATCAGTGTTGGTCGCGCGGCTGGTGAAACCGCACCAATTCTATTTACTGCTGCAACTTTCTATACCCGTAGATTACCCAAATCAATCTTAGATGAAGTTATGGCATTACCCTATCATATTTATGCCTTGATGACCGAAGGCACCGCACCGAAATTTCAAGTGCCAATCGCTTATGGCACCGCGGTCGTATTATTATTTTTAGTCTTAACAATCAATTTGGTTGCAATAACCACCCGCTATCGAATTCGACGCAAGAAGAAATGGTAGAATCCGAAATCCTTATCAAAGACCTCAATCTCTGGTTTGGCAATTACCATTGCCTGCGCAATATTACGATGCCAATTTATAAAAATAAACTGACCGCAATCATTGGACCTTCAGGCTGTGGTAAATCAACTCTCTTGCGTTGTTTTAACCGAATGAACGATTTGATTGAAGGGGTTAAAGTAACCGGTAGTATTTTTATTGACGGTAATGACATTTATTCGGAAAAGACCGATGTCTTTGCCTTACGGATGAAAGTCGGAATGGTGTTTCAAAAACCCAATCCCTTCCCCAAGTCAGTCTTGGAAAATGTCGCCTTTGGTTTACAAATTAAAGGTAAATTGAGCAAAAATGAAATTAGTCAAAGGGTCGAAAAGGCACTTAAGGATGCCTGGTTATGGGATGAGGTTAAAGACCGACTCCATACCTCTGCCTTTGAATTATCCGGTGGCCAACAACAGAGGCTATGCATTGCCCGTGCCTTAGCCAATGAACCAGAAATTCTCCTTCTTGATGAACCAACCTCAGCCTTAGACCCACAATCCACCGTGAAAATTGAAGAATTGTTAATTGAGTTAAAGAAAACGGTTACAATTGTCCAGGTCACCCACAATATCGCCCAAGCTGCCCGCATCTCCGATTATACCGGTTTCATTTATTTAGGTGAATTAATTGAATTTGGTCCGACCGAAAAAATCTTCACCACACCCAAGGATAAAAGAACCGAAGAATATTTAACCGGGAAATTTGGCTGATGATATTAGAAGAAAAAATCAACGAATATAAGAATAAATTGATAGAATTTGCCAATTTAATTGAAAATATGTTGGATAAAAGTGTTAAGGGTCTAGTCTATAAAGAGAAGACTTGGCTTTTAACGATTATTGAAAAAGATGAACCAAAAGCAAATAATCTGGAAATTGAACTGGAAAAAATTGGCACAATTCTTATCGCCCAATATGGTCCGGTTGCTAAGGATTTAAGAACAATCCTGATGATTCTGAAGATTAATAATGATTTAGAACGAATCGGCGACCATATTGTCAATATAACCGAAAGTAGTCAGGTACTAATTGAGCAACCGAGAATTCGTCCAATGGCTGATATCGTCAGGATGAGTGATGAAACGATAAAGATGTTGCGAGATAGTATCAATGCCTTCATTCAAGAAAATGTTGAACTGGCAAAACAGGTATGTGAGAGAGATTCGATAATTGATGAATGGATAAGAAAAATAATTGGTGATTTGATTCCCTTGATGAGTGCCTCATCCCGAACCATTGAGACATCACTCAATTTAATTCGAGTTGCCCATAATTTAGAACGGATTGCTGACTTATCAACCAATATCAGTGAAGATGTAATATTTATGGTCGAAGGTGAAGTAATAAAACACCATAAGGATAAAATTTCCTGATCGGACTTTTATAATATCTTTTTAGCCCAACCGTTGGATTTATCCTTAGTCAAAAACATCATTTTTCCGAGGATTGGTTAATTTTTGTACAAGATGACTGAGGGGATTAGAAATTTTAATTTCCGAGGTTTAAAAGTTTAGATAAAATATCGGGGAGACCCGATTTGAACGGGCGACCCCCTCGTCCCAAGCGAGGTGCGCTAAACCAGGCTGCGCTACTCCCCGAGTATATAATTATTTAACTAATAAGTTTAAATCATTTTAGTCCAAAAGTCAATGGTAGGAAGTGATAACTTATTAATCCAAAATTTGTTGTCTTAGACTTTGTTTAATGATGTCTACTAATTTTAATCTTTTTAGGATTTGAAAATATTCGACAACAAGTTCTGAAGCCCGAATTTGGGTCTCGATTTCAACTCGATTGATAATCTCAAATAAACTCATTTTTCCATCTGCCCAATACTCAGCTATGGCGGTCAAGACCGGAAATTGAGTTTTATATTTACTCCGAAACTGGTACAATTTGTCCCGATCTTCTTTGCTCAATTTATGGCTATAGCCCCTCAGATTAATCGGACCCCGATAATTTCTCTTCGGAATCATCGTTTGGGCAATCTTATCCCATTTGGTTAGTTTCGGCAGAACGGGTTTTTCAATTTGTTTGCCTAAATTCATCTTCATCTGAGCAATCTCTTTTTTCACTGTATCTTCCATCATAACTGATAACTTGGAAAAAATCGGGCTAATATCGCCCAATTGAGCAATCTTAACCAATGCCTGCTTTTTCTGTTCTAATAATAAGTTTAATTGCTGTTCAGTTAAATTAACGATTTTGTTAGTATCTTTTGGTGCCTCTAAAACCCGCGTTAGTGTATCTTGCCCTAATTTTATCACGTGGCGTCTAAACTGACTCGCTAGTTCATATGCTAACCATTGTGCCTCTCTTTTTGTGGCATTAGCGAGAAAATAGGCATAAGTAGTAGCAGTTATGCCAATTATCTTTAATGATTTTTGGTCAACCTTATCCAAAGTATCCATACTGGTATGATAGAATATATCGGGCCATTGGATTAACATTGGACAGGGAATTCCAACTGATGGGTCAGAGAGTATGTAATGATCAGAGCCAGCCGAGAACGGTGTAATCGCATAGCGAAATAAAGCAAAGCCACCCATTCCACCATGGGTTGGAACTTCCAAAATTAACTCCTTTCGAATCCTTGCTAATAATTCAACGCAGTAACTGGGCAATGCCAATGGCGGTTGTTCGATTAAAAAAGCACTTTTGCATAACTCCTGATTCTGTCCGACCATATCGAGATTCAAACCAGCAATTGTCTTTTTAATTCTTTCCGGGTGAGTAGCAAGATAGCAATAGGTTCCAGTCATCTCTGGCACCCAAAGGAATCTTATCGAACGAACTGGCTTGGCTAATTTTTTTGTTGTAATCAACTGATTTAGGGTTCGGGCAACTTCTAATAGGCACCCGCTACCCGAGGCATTATCATTCGCACTGGGCTTGGGATGACAAAGATGGGCAATTAAGAGAACCTCTTGGTTGGTCTTACCCCTAATCAGACCCGAAACAACTTCGATCTTACCATTATCGAATTGGCTTTTGACCATCGCCTTAACTTTTACCTTTTTACCTTGTTTGAAGAACTGCCGAATCGTCTCACCTTGTTTGGGTGACAAGACAAAACCGAAGCACTTTTTATCTTTTGGTTGCCACCAGAAGGAAGTATATTGTAGAGCATCGGGCAAATCGTATCTTCCCCGAACTTTAGGCAAATTTCCAATTCCATCATAGATAATACCAATTGCTCCAAACTCTTTTACTGCTAAATCATAAACCCTATCAATTTGGCCTTTGGTTAGTACAATTTTTCCTTTGAGGTTTAAATTTCGATATTCCTTACGATTTTCCCCATCTTCTAATAAGACTACCTCAGTAATGCATTCTTTCACTGGGGCACTGCGTTGAATCAAAGCAAGTTTATTCTCTTGGTAATCGGCTAAGACTTGTTCTTCCGGCTCAACCAATATCAATTTTGCCTCAGTTGCCTCCCATTCCTGGGGATTGAGTGAGGTCCAAAAATAGCTTTTGCCATCCGCTGGGTAGGATAAAATTTCACTCTTCACACCGAATTGAGTAAGGGATTGCGCAATAAATTTAGCAGCGGCACGAAATCCCGGGGACGCTTGGATTCGATGATGCTGGCTAATCTCCGCAACATAATCTTTTGCCTTAACCCCAGAAAATTCTTGGTTGATTAACTTAATCAGGTCTTTTAGCATTTTGTCTTAAATGTCTCTTAACAACATTATTATAAAAATTTGCCATAATCCTCTCCCCTATTTCGCCCGAACGTTCAAAATGGAATTGGGTGCCATAGAGTGGTAGTTTCGAGTGTCGGATCGCTTCGACGGCACAGGAATTAGATTCAGCAGTTAAGATGAATTCGGTTCTTAGTAATGTCTCTAACCCGACAAACTCTTGATGGCTTTCTACTACTGAAATTTCTTTTGTCAAACCCCAAAAGAGGTCAGTAAAATCCAACAGTCTAACTGTTTCATAATCTTCAATTCTTTTTCCTGATTTAATCTCAGCTCCATAAGCGAAAGCCAACATCTGGTGACCATAGCAAATTCCTAAGGTCGGAATCTTAAGATTTTGGATAAATGCCAAAAAATGTTTTGAATAACCACCCAACGATATTAGATTGGGTGAACCAGAAATAAGCACCGCATCGTATCCATAAAGGTCATAATCTCTATGAAGTTGACAATCTTTTTCTATTTCATATTCACTATACTGGCTTACCAACTGCACATAAGGTTCTATTTTCTTATCCGCATCGTTGGGATAACAATTGACGATTAAAGTCTTCACTTGTAAATCTGACCGGCAGCAATACCTAAAGTTGCTGACAATAGAATAAATTTATAGCCATCCAGAAAATTGTCTGTCTGGTAACCAATGGTCCGGCTATCAATCACTTTACTCCCTGGTATCATTGCCACCATATAGGCTCGAGCTGTATCGGTCAATTGCACCTCAATTTGGCAGGGAGTTTTGAAGCGAAATGGTTTAAATCGTTTTCTCTTCAATACTGCACTTTTAGCTTTTGCTTTAAGTTCAGTGCAAACATCTTTTGGGTGACGGGTTAGCGCGGCAAATCGGGAACGGCTATATTTCGTAACAACCGTTTCAATCGTTGTGCCAAAGGTCTGTTTTATTTCGGCAATCAATTTATCATCGCCGGCAACTAAGCCTAAAGGGACGCCAAAACAGCCGGCTACGGCAGCATTAATCATTGCCTCATCAACTTCTTGGCCATTGATTTTAATTCGATAGAAAGTCGAGGAAGAGTAGGTATGGTCCATTGTCGAAGCCATAGTGCCAGCCTTGCTATGATAACCGATAAAAAATAAAAGGTTGAAACTTTTATCAATTAAGTCAATCATACTTAACGGTCGCGGGCTACCCCGAATTGTCATCACCCCAGCCGGTAATTCTTCAAACAACAAATCATGACCAAACCCGTGGGCATCGCAGACTACAATTTCACTTTTCGGATTAACTTCTCTTATCCCTTCAATGACTGCGGTTACTTCATTTGTCATCAATTTCCGAAAACGCAGCGGCTCTGAGCGAAATTCTTCCCAAGAGACGCTGCCAGCCAGACCTTCGTAATCAACCGAGATAAAAAATTTCATTTCTTCTCAATATAGGCATAGGCATCATGGTTATGGATTGACTCATAACTCTCCACTTCGACACTATACCAGACCACATTGGGATGACCATCTAATCTTTCCGCGACATTTCGTGCCACATCTTCAACAAAGACCGGATTATCATAAGCCTGCTCGGTGACAAATTTCTCATCCGGTTTTTTTAAGTAAGAATAGACTGGACTGGAGGCGCAATCCTCAACCAATTCAATTAAATCTTCAATCCAGAGAAAACCTTTAAATCGGATTAGGACTCGAATTTCGCCCCGCTGATTATGGGCTGACTTTTCAGCTAACTCTTTTGAGCAAGGACACAAGGTCAAGACCGGAACCGCCACCCCTAAGAGCAGACGAATCTTCTCGCCCAGTTCTCCGATAAACCGGCACCGATATTCCATCAAGCCTGCGGATTTGGTAACCGGTGCCCGCTTCTCAATAAAATAAGGAAACTCCATCTCCAGATGCGCCGATTCGGCTTTCAGGTCCTTTTTCATCGCCTTAAGAATCTTACCAACATTATGAATTGCAATCTCCCGATGGAACCGATTAAGGATAGCGATAAAACGACTCATATGGGTACTGCGAAACCGATGGGGTAGATTGACATACATATTGATATTGGCAACGGTGTGCTGTTGTTTATGGGCCTTATCGGAGAGCAAAATTGGGTAGCGAAGATTTTTTACGCCAACTTTATCAATATCAATTTGATGCCAGTTTTTCCTTTCTGCCATCAATTCACCCTAACTAAATTTATCATTTTGTCAATAATCCAATAAATCGGATGCCACCTCAATGTAATTTGACAATTTTTTGACCTATTGCGTAGTTGTTTATACTAAGCACAACAAAATAGATTCCACTTGCAACTGTTTTGCCTTTTGAATTTTTACCATCCCAGATTATCTGATGTTTACCCGGCTTTTTACTGCTTCTATCTAAGACCTTTACAATCCTGCCCATTTTATCAATCACTCTTAAATTTACTTCGCCTTGCCTGGTGACCGAATAATTGATTTTAACCTGCCCGAGATAAGGATTAGTGATTATCATTTGACAAGAGATAGCGATTGACTTTAGTTCATTTTTAATTCCGGTCTGAAATTGGAGATAGAAGAACCGAATCATTGCTGCAGTATATTCAACACACCTTGGCACTAAAAATAGCGACCAAGCATTAGCAATATCATTATTGACATTGTCAATACCGCAAGGATAACCCCGGTAAGGATAAGGCCGATATTTTCCCCAATCACCTGCCGAATCCGGCGCAGCATAATATTGATTCGGATAATAACTTAGACTCTCTTGGTCCTGTGTCGCAAAGATTGCCGCTTGCTTCATTAAAGATTCAGGCGCACTAAAAACTTCCGGGATTCGATTCGGGTCAGCGCGATTTAATTCATTAGCCGTTACTTCACAGTACTGCTCAAAATTATCAAAATATAAGGGCCAAGAGTGATTGTAAACCAAACCACCAGTTCCTAAGCCGTGCGGGGCAACAAATGAATGAGCCGGGACAAATAGGTCTTGAAGGTTATGCAAGATATGACCTAAGGCTAAATACGCTGCACTTCGATTTGAATTATACAAACTGATTGCCACATCCCAGGAATAAGGGTTTTGCCAAGCTCGAATCCACTCCAAGGCATTTAGATGGAGTCGGGCAATTGGCCAATAGGCTTGCGGAACTAATGGATTATATGCCGAATAATCTGATGAATTCCCGTAAAGGGTATCCGAGCCGAAGTCCTCATCATGACTACCTTGTTTCATCTCATCACGGTAATTATTAATTTCCTCGGCCATCTCTGGCCAGCGCTCAGCAGCAATATCAATCGCTTTTGAGGTGATTGCCTGGTGGTCATTATAGGGCCAAATCTCCCACCAACCAAAAAGAATTTCCGGCGTAAGAATCGTTACTACCAAAGCGATTACCGAATATTTCTTAAAAATTTGCACTTTTGCTAACATTTAATTAAAGTATAGCAAAAATTGAAGTCAGTAGCAACCGCTATTTTTATTTGGCGAGCATTATCCGTTTAGTAACATCGCCATAGCTCAATATATAAACTCCGGGTGATAAACCCCGGTTCAGCTGGTCTTTGCCAAACCATTTGACAGTAAATGGTTCTTTGGCTGAAATCTTCTTAGTCCAGACTAACTCGCCGGCTGAATTATAAATTTTCAAAACCTTAGGAATTTTAGGTTCACAAACGAATTCAAAAGACTTGCCGATGGTTGGTCGAACTATGATTTTGTTACTCAATAATAAATCGTTGTTTTCTTTTATTGCAATGCCTTCCACAATCCAAAAGTAATACCATGGTGTTGTATCATTCGGACTAAGCTCGAACCTGAACCGGTATTGACCAGTATACCTTGGTATCCAGGGTGCAAATTCGACATCTATTAAGCCGGGAGGGATATTTATAAAAGAACTGTCACAATAAGTATACGATGAACAGGTATGGTCAATCTTAAACCAGACCCAAAGCGATTCAGTAAATGGCATACTATTACTCATTCTAATTCTCGGTCTAATTGTATCACCTATATGAAAAGTATCTTCGGTTGGTGAAAGGATTGAGGTGATTACAACATCTACCCTTCGGGTAATTGAAACATCATCAATATAGGTACTATCTGGATTTGGACCACCTCCTGAATAGCCCCAGAGTCGAAAAGCGACCAGAATCTTTTGCTGATTAAGATTTGCTGTAACGTCATACTGAGCCCATTCGGCAGTAGGAAAATGGACAAACTCTTCAATTGTGCTATCATTATAAATAAAGTCATAAGCCTGTGCAGCCGGTGCCTCGGGCTGACGAGCCCAGAAGGTAACATGCGTTATATAACCTGATGGCATAGGACGGACATTCTGTCTAATCCAGTAGTTACCGACAACGGAAGCGCAGTATCGTCCTTGATGCGGATAAATCGTGTCAACAATCCAATTATTTGTCGTCCAGGGATAAAGCGAGCCGGTTTCAAAACCTGGATTCTGTAACATCTCCCGTTCCAGCAGAAATTTTCCTTTAGAAATATTTACCAGATCAGAATCGTTGTTAGCTGATTCAATTTTAGAATTGCCGGTTATTATTGGTTCGGCAGTAAGCTCCGCTATCAAAAAGCTAAAAAGAAAACGAAACAATAACTTCATTACTACCTCCTTTACGGTATATTCACCAACACCTTATTTTAGTATTTACAATTTTTCTGTCAATAGATTACATTTCTGGTTCGAAGATAAGATGTGCTACGGCTCAGTTATTCGATATTCTTAGCTTTTGCTTGATACCTGACCACACCTTTTTATAAACCGTTACGATAAGCCACCGAATATTTTCGTCATTGACTACTGGGTAGTTATCGCGACCCAAAAAGTCATTGCTCTCTAATTAAAATTTCCACAAAATTTGATTACAACTACTTGATTTTGCTTGAGGGTAAATTCCAATAACTCTAATTCCGATGACTCCGGAATTGAATCCTTAATTTGTTTCAAGGTTGAGTTTCTGGCTTATTTTGATTTAAATTCATTTCGAATCAGTGGGTAGGAATATCAAAATCAATTTAGTTTGATTTTCAATCTCCTCTAACTCGGTTTGCCGGGCAATCTGCTGGGCAATAATACTATCTCTTTGCTTCTCAATCGCTTGCTTAATCGTTTCCGAGTCATATTTTGCTTCAAACTTCTTCATTCGTCTAACAGTAGATCTGACAGGCACTTATATCACCGTCTCATTTAATAAATCTCATCGTTATGTTATAATAAACTTTCAAATCAACTCGAGGTTCAGTTCTCTAACCGGATCTCTTGGTTATCCAGTAGGCTAGCCTCTGGGCGGTCCAGTAGGTTGCCTACTCCCTTGCCTATCAGCTAGCCAGGGGGCTAGCCTAGGGGCTAGCCCACCCCCTAGTCTACCGTTTTGCCTATCCTATTGCCCAGTTGTTTGCCCGGATGGTAGACCAGAGGGTTGACCGGTGGATTGCCCAGAGGTTTGCCTAGTAGGTAAGCCAGGGAGCAGATCAGGGAATAGAGTATCAAAAAATTCGGAGGTTATAAGTTATGTGCTATAATGTCTGCAAAATAGAGAAAGGATAAATATGACAAGAGAACAGAAGAGACCCAGGGGGTGGGAACCACCCCTGGCGCCAACCCAAAAACTGGTCATTGTATTCTACAGCCAGTTTTATTAAACTAACCGCA
>JBDRUX010000074.1:0-12169 GCA_039801565.1 Caldifarciminota bacterium | reverse complement strand
AGAACACAATGGCCAGTTTTTGGTTTGGCGCCAGGGGTGTTCCCACCCCTGGGTCTCTTCTGTTTTCTCGTCATATTTATCCTTTCTCCATTTTGCAGACATTATAGCACATAACTTATTTCAACCTTTGGTATAATATTGCGTGCGTAAAAAGTCCTTTTTTTACTAAAGAAATGGGAGAAATTTTAAGAAAAATCCGAGAAGATGCTGGGTTGTCCCAAACCGAACTTGCCGAAAGAATCGGATTGTCATCGAAAACGAAAGATAGTTACATCTCACATTTAGAAAAAGGTAGATTAAAGAATCCAGCCTTAGGGGTAATTCTTCTTTATCTTCGAGCTTGCGGTGCTTCCTGGGTCGAATTTTTTAAAGAATTAGATGCACTTGATTTTAAGCAACGACACGAAAAGATGATGGCACAATTGCCGACACCACCGAAAAAAAGAAAGATTGAACAGGATGTGATGCGCTATGAAAATGGTAACTAAGAAATATCAGAAAGTTAAATCCCAATTTCAATAAAATAAATGATTTAAAAGCATTCCGAGTATTCGCTGCTATTCAATTCATTCGTGTTCTGAGAAATTAAGTGGACGCTATGTCTTAAGGCGAATAGTGTAAGGAGAGTGAAATCCGTTCAGAATCACCTAAAAACCCATAGGATAGATAAACAACATCCAGAACTAAACCTACCTTCGGAGCAATCTCGTATTCATAACCAATTCCAATTGAGAATCCGTTATAGATACCTAATTGATAACTGGTTTGGGATTGGTAACCGGCCCGAACCGCCAACCATTGGTTACGAGTTTTAGTTTTCATAAGGGGAGTGATTTTAAATCTTGCTTCAGCTCCGATATTAATCGTAGGTAGATTGTCGGAATAAGCGGAAACATCAACGGCTACCACTAAACTATGGTCGTAAATCGGCAATTTGCCAGCAATGCCGACTCGGAAATTGGTTGGCTGGTATTCCCAGTTCGCAATGAACTTCCGTGGTGTGCCAAGATGTAATATTGAAGAACCAATATAGAGATATTGGATAGGTGAAAAGATGAAACCGGCGTCAAATGAGACCGCATAGGATTTATAGTTGTCAAGGCGACTACCCAACAATTTTATTGCCCCGCCCAAACTGAAATTTTCGATTGGTGTTATCGCCAAACCTGGTCCAATTAAAAAATCCGATATTGGAATTGTGCCGACTTCGTTACCCAAATTGTCCCTTCGAACATCCGAAGCAGTTAGATAAGAACCGACAACCCCAGTACTAATGAATCGGTTAAGTGGTGTTGTGATACCAGCACTGGTATAAGTCACGGATTGAAATAGGTTCATAATCATTAAGGTTCCTTGAAACGATTCACTCATCCCAAGTCCGGCTGGATTCCAAAATAAAGCATTGGCATCATCAGCCACTGCAGTATAGGCACTACCCATTGCCACTGGTCTTGCTCCAACCCCTAACTTTAGGAATTGAAAACCGGTTGTGCCGGGTTGAAATAGCGTAAAGGCATTTAATAACAGTGGAATAAGAATTATAACGAAATATCTTCTCATAGATTGATCATTGTACTTGCTGCTAATCTCCGGTTCACCAACTCGGCATTCAATTTGACAAAGAATAGTTTGAAACCAAAACCAATATGCCAACCCAAGATAAATCTATTGAAATCCTCTTCGGTTCGGTTTATAGCGACTCGAAATTTACCAGCAACATAACTCGGCATTAAACCAACTACCAGAAAAGGGACAAATGATGAAATTTTTTTAAAGCCAATTAAAGATAAATTAAGCGTATGAAATTGGGTGTAGTGATAATTGTAATAAAGGTCGCCCGGCAGATATTCTAATGGCATTAAAGTGCTATAGCCAAAATGGAAAACGACTGCGGTTGAGAATTTTGGCCTTAGGTTAGAACCAACCGTAAAAAAAGGCACGGTTTTATTAGTAACATTTGTCTTTGGGTAAACCCCTAATTTCAAATATGGGTCAAAGTTACCGCTCTTAAATGCCAAATAGCCATTAAGCGTTGGAATGTGAACCACTGTATTGTAATGACCCAGTTCATAATCTAAGTAATTTCCTTCAATGCCGAAATTGATTGACTTTGCATTGGGCAGAATTTCCGAGCCACTAATTAAATAACCAAGATAAGGGGCGGTGTTATCGAGAAACTTATCAACCGCTGACTGCGTCTGGGCAAAAGTTAGTAACAATAAGATAATATTCAACGATTTAGTATAAGATTGACTTTGGAAATGTCAAGAGAACCAAAACTTAAGCTAATCTTGTCAAAACTAAATCAACAATTTTTTGGGCGATTGTGGTCTTCTTTTGGCGAGCGATGTGAACGACATTTTCTTGGGAATCAATTATATCGACCTCATTGGTATCGGATTGAAAACCAACCCCAGGCTTACTGACATCTTGGACAACAATCAAATCGGCTTGGCTTGATTTTAATCGTTTCCGTCCGGCTTGGATTAAATCTCGTTTTGGGCGATTGTATTCAGCTTTAAAGGCAACCAAGAAAGTTTGGGGGCTAATTTTTTTTATATCATCAATGATTTTTGGAGTTGGCTTTAAGGTTAAAGTGACCTTGCGATTCGACACGAGCTTTTTGGTATAAGTTCGCACCGGCGTAAAATCGGCACAAGCAGCAGTAGCGAAGCAAACATCATAATTATGCTTTTTAAGTTCACTTAATACTGCTCGGTGCATCTCCTGCGTTGTTTTTACATTGATGATTTTAAGATAAGGTGGCGGAGTTTCACTACCCGGTCCATAAATAAGTGTAACTTTTGCCCCACGCCGGTGCGCGGCTTTAGCCAAGGCGATTCCCATCTTGCCGGAACTCGGATTGGTAATAATTCGAATCGGGTCAAGATATTCGTAAGTCGGTCCTGCGGTCACCAATATTCGAAGTCGTCTCATTTATTTTTTAATTTATCAATTATTGTCCGAACAATCCTTTCAATCGAAGCTATTTTTGCTTTACCTTCTTCGATTTCTGGTGCAATAAATTCGCAACCCAAGGCACGTAACCGATGGATATTTTCTTCAACGATTGGATGTTTGAACATTGACTCGTGCATTGCCGGGACAATAAAAATTGGCTTACCAAGACCAAAAGCTACCGTTACCACTGAAGTCACTGGCGTGTCATCAATGCCACAGGCAATCTTACTAATGGTGTTGGCGGTTGCCGGGGCAATCAAAATTAAATGAGCCATCGTTGCCAAGCCGATGTGTTCAATTTTTCCGGTTAACTCTAATACCACCGGATTACCAGTTGCCCATTCCAGCAAATCCGGTTGGATAATTTTTTGTGCCATTTTGGTCATAACCGGAAAGACTGTGGCGCCGTGGCGCATCAACTCTCTTGCCAACTCCGGACTTTTTATTGCCGCAACACTACCAGTTATGCCTAACACAATCTTTTTATTCTTTAGTTCCGAGCCTTTTGTCCCAATTATATCTTCCGATGGATGGCTCATATCAACTCCTTTCACCAAAATACCAAACCGCAGAAGCCGCTAAGACATCAAAGATTCGGAATTAAATATCCGGTTTCTCTGCTTTCTCTGCGGTTAACATTATAATTAAGTAATGCCTCTGGCATTCTTTTTCATTATTGCCTTTAGGTCTTTAATAAACCGATTAATATGAACTAATTTTATATGGGGCATTATGACAATTCGGATATGCTTAGGGAATAATGACACTGCCCAACCTTTTTGGCGCAAGGCAGTAGCCAACTCGGTAATTGCAATAGTATCGGATTGGATACCGATAACATTCATCGTTGGTCTTGCGACACAACTAACCCCTGGTATCGTTTGAATCGCATCAAACAACTGCTGGGTCAATCTAATACATCGGTTAACTATCTTTTTATAACCATCAAATCCAAGGTATTTCAGAACAGACCAAACCGCGATTGCAGAAGCGCCCGGTCTTGTCCCAAGCAAGGTTTGTGGTGATTCACCACCAGCCAGATAGCCGACTTTGGCTTGAATTCGCTGATAAATTTTGGGGTCACGAAAAAGGATAGCACCGGCTGGGATTGGTGCTAATCCCATCTTGTGCGGGTCAATCGTAATCGAACCGACACCGTCTAATCGAAAATCAAAAGGCGGCATCGCAAAATTATCATTAAGGAAAGGCAAAATAAAACCACCAAAAGCAGCATCCACGTGAAGGTGTAAATTATTAGCCAAAGCGATTTCAGCAAGTTCGGGGATTGGGTCAACAACTCCTAAGTCGGTACTACCAGCAAACCCAACAATTGCCAAGGTCTTAGGATTAACTGCTCTCTTCACTTCTGCCACATCAATTTGGTAATTGGCATTGAGCGGAATCTTGATTAATTTCAATCGTAACAGGTCAGCCGCCTTATCAAAACAGAAATGGGCAGTTTGGGACAGGATAATTTCGTCCCGCGCTGAATTTGCTGATTTACGAGCTGCCCATAATGCTAAAATATTAGCCTCGGTGCCGCCTGAAACAATATTGCCACAAGCCGGCGGATAGGAAAGCAAAGAACCCAGCATTTGGATTGTTTCTTTTTCAATTTGCGCGGTATGGACAAAAAGTCCCCTATCACCTAAATTCTTTTCGAAATATTTCGCATAAACCATTTGGGCGAATCGGTTAGGCATCGTGCACATCGAACCGATTATCCGACCGGAATCATAAGTAAGGTCATCCTTGAGGCGTTGGTTAAGTTCTTTAAGAATCTTTTTTGCTGGCATCCCGCGCTTTGGCAAAACCGGCAATTTAGTAGGAATGTTCGGCATTGGGAAATACTCCCGCTTTTACTGCTTCTTTAAAATCAATCACTGCTTGTTTTATGACCGAGGCAAGGTTAGCAAATCTTTTAACAAATTTCGGCTTGAAATCCTCATCCAGCCCAAGCAAGTCATTAATAACTAAGACCTGACCATCACAGTATTTTCCAGCCCCGATACCAATCGTGGGTACTGATACGGATTCGGTAATCCTTTTTGCCAATGCCGCCGGGATACATTCTAAGACAATTGAGAAGACACCAAGTTTAGCCAATTCTTTTGCTTCTTTAAGAATTCTCTCGGCTTCTTTTCGGGTCTTGCCGACTAACCGGTATTTGGGTGCGGTTTGGGGCAAAAGACCAAGATGTCCCATAACTGGAATCGAATTAGCAATGAGTCTTCGGATTACTGCTGGCCGATACCCTTCGACCTTAACACCAGCTGCCCCGGCTTTGATAAAAGCCTTAGCATTACGCAATGCAACCGCCGGACTTTTACAGGTATTAATTGGCATATCACCAATAACTGGGATTTTACTCACCCCTCTAACTACTGCTTCAGTATGATACAGCATCGCCCGTAAAGTAACCTTTTTGGTATCGGGATAACCCAAAACTACCATCCCCAAGCTATCGCCAACCAAGATTAAATCAATTCCGGTCTGGTCTAAGATTTTCGCCATTTGGTAATCATAAGCAGTAAGCATCACAATCTTATCTTTACCTTTTTTGGCTTTTAATTCGTCCAATTTCATTTAGCGCTTGTCTCAAAAAATTTTATGATGGCGGTCAATGTCTCATTTATTGGCACCGGAATATTATGCCTCTTTGCCAATTCAACAATCTTACCATTTAAGAAGTCTATCTCGGTCTTCTTTCGATTTTTCACATCTTGGTACATTGAAGAGAAATTGGTATAACCGAGAATTGCTTCGTCCAAGGTTTCGGCTAAGTTAGTGGGAAGAAATACTCCTTCGGCTTTGCTTACCTTTAAGCATTCTTCAACAATTTGGTGGCGAAGATTTCTTAAAATCGGAGAACCGATTTGATTGTTTCTTATCTGTAAAATTGCGGTTAAGGGATTGACCACACAATTTAAGACAACTTTTCGCCACAACTCAGCTGGAAAATCTTGAGCAATTCTGGTTGGTAGCCCAGCCCGATTAAAGATTTGAGCAATCTGGTCACTCTTGGGAGATGGTTCAAGCACGATCTCGCGTAAAATTAAATTGTAACAACCTGGTCGCACTGCCCAAGCCCCGCTATTAACAATCCCTCTTATCACCTCTCCCCTATTGCCCACAATTTTCTTAACTAAATCTTCATTACCCAAGCCATTCTGTAAAACCAAAATTACTGTATCGTTCCGAAGTCTTGCTCTAATTTTTGAAAGCGCCGATTCAATTTGGTGAGCTTTGGTAGTTAAAAGAATTAAAGTATTGGGCAGAATCTTTTTTAGATTAGTTTGCGCCTTCAGGGCAAAATTTCTTTTCCGATTGGTAATAATTTCTATCCCTTGTTTATTGATTCGTTCAACATTTTCCTTATCATTATCAACCATTATGACTCTATTTCTTTTCGAAAGCAAAGCACCATAACAACTCCCAATAACCCCAGCCCCGAGCACAACGATATTATCAAAAGCCATCTTTCGCCAATTGAGATAATCTTTGATTGATATGAGCAATCGCTGACCTTAATATTCGACGATTATCATAGTTATTGATAATTTTTTGAATTTGGGCTTGCTTGTAATTAGCCAATTGCCGAATCTGTTGTAAAAGTAAGGGCATTGCTCGAATGATATTATCAACGATGGTCACGGTTGCTTTTTGGGCAGTTCGAGAGAGAGGATTTAAATCAATCGCAATTACCTTCTTACCCATTTTTATGAGTGCTTCGGTCCGGTCGCCATCCTCCAATGGCACTAAGACGACGTCGGCTATTAAAATTCCCCGGGCATCAACGATTCTCCGTTCACTCATTATTTCATCAATTTTAACTTGATAATCTTTCTCGGTGCCTAATACTTCCTTAATTCCGGCTTTTAGCAAAAATTCTTTAATAATTTTTTCGCGTTGGGCGGAGCGATAAAAGATGTTTACTTCGACTTTGGTTTTAGTAATTTTGGTTAATTCGGCAATTGCTTGTGGAACCAAGGCCGCAACATTTCCATTGACCGAGATAACTGGCTGTTGGGCGGTTAAGATTAGAGCCGCGGCGGTTTTGATAGCGCGTTTTGCGGATTCTATTGTCCTTTCGCCCAAAAGGTAGTCGAAAGCCTCGCCTCGACCAAAGGCAATTAAACCAGCGGTTGCGACAACTTTAGCCTTATTACCTTCAATCAATAATTCTCTAATTCTTAACGAATCGGCACGCGGGTGCTGGTCGTAGATTTTTGTTTTCACGGTTTCTTCAATTCTAAAAGCCGGACACCTTCTTGGTCAATGCCGGCATTGATTAGCCAATAAGGTTTTGGGGCAACTGAGCGAAAAATTTCTATCAATCCTTGTGCCGCCGACCGCTTGACCATAGAAAAGATTGTCTCACCGAACATCGCTTGACTACAAAGAAAACCATTCGCATCCGTAATCTTAAGGATTTTTCGGATGCGCGGCGAAATTAGCCCCACTGACTCAGCAAATTCGCGGGAAACCTTCATAAATCCATCTACGGTTGGTTGCTTTTGAAAACTCTGCAATGCTCCTACTCCACTCTCATTAATTCGCTTTTTTAGTAACCTGTCCGAAAGCATTTTCGATGTCGAGATCTTTTTTAATATTAAGCATACTACTTGATAATCTTCGCTAATATTTAATCTTTCCACCACGCCGATTCCCGGTGCCCCTGGTCTTTTTCTTAATTCAAAGCCACCAGAATATTGTGCCAGAACAGTACCTAAGCCGGTCCGACATTTTAACTCCGCAATGTGCGCAACTTGACCAGCCGAAAACGCTGAATCCGAGTTAAACAAATGAGTTAAAGCCAAAGCTAAACTTAAAGCCCCGGCACCGCTTGTCCCTAAACCGCAACCAATCGGAATTTCAATCCTATGGTCAATAAGGAGATTTATTCCATTTCGGTTGGCAAGGAAACTATTTGCTACAGCTCGCGAGACAGTTGCTTTTTTGTTTTCCTGGCTATTGATTTGGATTTTGACCAAATTGTGCGTCGCTGATTTTATCCGCACTAATGTCTTCACACCTTTGGTGATACAGACTCCAGCTCCCCGCGAACCCTTCTCGAGGAGATTTTCTGCCTCATCGCAAATTTCAAAAAAACCGGTAATATGACCAGGGGCAAAGGCTAATGCCTGCAATATTCGATTTTTTACCATATTTGATAATTGAACGATTTTCGGTCAAGCCAACCTACATTAACCAAAAATTTGGCATTTGTCAAGGCAAGTTTTCCCTCGGCTTGACTTTTACCCAATTAAGATTATGCTTAAGTGTGGAGATCAAAATTCCTTACGGTGAAGACTGGCTTTTGCTTAATTTGCCTGACCAGAACCTTATCGGCATAGTCAAACCAATCGCTGCGCCAACCAGTAATGACATTGATATTCAAAAAGTGAACCTTCGCGACGCACTAAAAGACTTTTTAAATAGAGCGTCAAGGGTCTTGGTGATTGTCAACGATTACACTCGACCCACCCCGACACCGGAAATTTTAAAAATTATCGATGATTTATTGAAAGAATATGAAGTAAGGTTTATTGTTGCTTGTGGTTCCCACCGGTCGCCGAATGATAAAGAGTTACAAAAAATCTTTGGTCAGTTTTGTGAAATTTATCGAAACCGGATTATTATTCATAATGCTTCTGACCAACCGTCTTTGTTCTTCTTAGGCAAAACTCGGTTGGGGACACCGGTTTGGTTAAATCGGGCAATCCTTTGGGCGGATAAAGTTGTCACCATCAATTCGGTCGAACCCCACTACTTTGCTGGTTTCACTGGTGGTAGAAAATCGTTTGTTCCGGGAATCGCTGGTTTAGAAACGATAACCCAAAACCATAAATATGTTTTAAGTCCTGAGGCGATGACCTTAAATCTTGTGGGTAATCCGATTCATGAGGATATGACCGAGATTGTGAAGATGATACCAAAAGCAATTTTTTCCATTCAGGTGACGCTCAATGCCGACCATAAGATTTTTTCTCTCAAATTTGGCGATATCTTCAAATCGTTTGATGACTCAATTGCTGACGCCAAAAAAGTTTTCTGTGTGCCGGTTAAAGAAAAAGGTGATATTGTGATTACCGTGGTTCAAGCACCCTACGATATCAATTTTTATCAAGCCCAAAAGGCGATGGAGAATGCCAAGTTAGCTTTGCGCGATAATGGTATAATTATTGCGGTATCAAAGTGCCATCAAGGCGTTGGTGAGGACAATTTTGTCAAACTTCTCGCTGCTTGCTCCAGTCCCCAGCAAGCATTAAAAAAAGTAGAAAGCGAGTTTAAAATCGGCTATCAAAAGGTTGTAAGGCTGGCTCACTTATTAAACAGTTCAGAAATCTGGACCGTTATGGATATTGATGATAAAATCGTTCAAAGTGTCTTTATGACACCCTTTCACGATATTAATTATGCCTTACAAAAAGCGTTAGCCAAGAAAGGTAACAATGCGAAAGTTTTGGTTCTCCTTGATGGCAGTCTGACGGTTCCTTTAACCAATTAATGCTAAAACGCAAAATCGGCTTAATTGTTCTTACCGGTCAAATCTTAATTGCTAATAATCATTACGGTGCCCTTGAAATTACTGCCAACTGGTTATTAACTCTTTATAAAAGGCTGATATCACCGCTCCAAGGTCAGCGGATTTGCAATTTTTCGCCAACCTGTTCCCAATTTTCCCGTCAGGCGATTGAACGCTATGGTTTCTTCCCTGGTTTATTAATGACTGCTGACCGCCTACAGCGGTGTAATCCCAGTGCTTGGCAATATCTTGACACTTATTATTTTGGTTTAAAAGACGACCGCATCTTTGACCCACCAGAAAATCATTATCTATTTAGCCCAGAAAAGTTTCTTGACACCCCATCCACTGAAACCAAAGAACAAATTTGGCTTGAACCAAGTTCGGTTCAGAATTTTGCTGATTACCTATTCAATTCCAATGATTTGGTTCGGGCGACAACTGAATATGAAAAGCTCTATTTTCTTGCCACCGACAAAAAAGAAAAACAATATGCCCATTTGATGTTAGGTGAATGTTATCTCGGTAATGGCGAATTTGATAAAGGTCTATTGCTATTTTCTAATCTTGATGATTCTAATTTATTAGATTTAAAGCGCTACAATTTAGCCCGTAGTTACTTCGGTTTAAGCGAATACGAGAGGGCGCGGCAAATCCTTGCGACGATTAATGACCCTAATCTCAGACGCCAGACCCAAATTTTAATCGGTTGGTCTTATTTTAAAGAAAGAAACTTCGCCGCCGGAGCAATGACTTTTTATTCTTTCTCTACCGACTCTTTATTAAATCGGCTAACGGAATTTGATGGCAAAAATTTATCCCGACGCAGTCGTTGGCTTAGCACTGCCTTTTCGGCAATTGTGCCGGGGCTTGGTCAAATCTATTCTGGTCGGATTGGTGATGGTTTATATTCGCTCCTCACCATTGCGACAACCGCGACGCTCAGTTACTATTATTGGCAAAATCCGGAAAAAGACCGCTCCAGAATTAAACTTTCGCTATTTGCATTCTTAACTGGACTATTCTGGGCAGGGAATATTTATGGGGCAAATATTGCGGCTCGCGATTATAATGAATATCAGATCCGACGCTATTTGACCCGAATTGAGCGTATTCTCAATTCGATTGATTTAAAACCTGATTACCGTTTCCTTTTAGCCGAATGATTTTATTTTTCTTTTCAGCTTTAATTTTTGTCCAGTCTTCGTTACTCAATCTTGCCGATTCACTTTATTCGGCTGGTTTCTATTTTACCGCGGCTACTGAATATGAGCGTTTCCTTTACCATTTTCCTTCGGATTCGAATTCGGATTATGTTCGACTTCGGCTGGGAATTTCCTTTTTAAAGACTAAAGAGTCAGATAAAGCCGAAAAGATTTTTCGGACTTTGAGAAAATCTTATTTTAGAGATGCCCAGTTATCTTTAGCCCAATACTATATCCAGCACAATGAATTAAATCGAGCCAAAACCGAGATTCAAGATTTACTCCTTTTCAGCCAAGATTCAAGTGAAACTCGAGAATTACAGCGAACTTTAGGTCAAATTGCTATAAAACGAAATGATTGGCAGGAAGCTGAACAGTATTTCCGATTAGCTGGCGAGTCATTATCCCTGAAACGAATCCAAAACTTAAAGCGCCTACCACGTAAGAACCCAACCACCGCCGTAATTCTTTCCAGTATTTTACCGGGAGCTGGTGAGATTTATTGCGGACACTATTGGACCGGACTGGGTGCGTTATTGGTTAACGGTCTTTCTATTGCGGGAATCGTCTATTCCGTAAATAAGAGAAATTATATTGATGCCACATTAATCTTTTCAATCCTTTTCAGTCGTTTTTATTTAGGTTCCCGGCAAAACGCCTACGATTTTGCCAAGCAATATAATGAAGACCTAATTCGCCAAAAAATAAAAGATTTAATCAGTTTTTCTGACTGATTAGAATTCATAAATGCTTCTAACTGTAGCAACTCTTAATTTATTCGGTAAGTCCTCCCCATTCTAAAAACAAAATTTAATATAAGATATTAAAAAATCAAATAGATAGACAAAATTTGTATCAATTTTATACACTTAAAAGCATAAATTTCTGACACAAAAATACCAAATTTTTGCAATGAGATAAGAAAAGCAGACTCTTGACCTTTCCTATTTTAGTCTTTATAATAAATTTATGGAAATCTTCTTAGGAGTATTATCAGGAATTATTGCGGCTTTTAGTGTTATTTTAGCAGTCTGGTCAATTCTCCTTACTAAAAAAACTGATAGATTGATTCAAAGTGAAGATGAGAGGGCAAAGGCATTAATCGAAAGAATGGATAAAAGGATGCAGGAATTTAATGAGCGAACCAGCCAATTGATTGAAGAAGGGAATCGGCGAACCCAGGCAATGATTGAAGAGATGAACCGGCGAACCCAAGAGACCTTGCAACACATTGCCGACTTAATGGTTGCCCATAGATAAACAAATAATTGTATAAGCCACAACAGACCCCACAATTTTAATCCTCAGCCAGCTTACGAACCAGCTCCCCGGGTAGCCTATGGGGTAGCCCCTGAGCTTGCTCCCCAGGTTGCCTACGGGGTTGCCTACCGGGTTGCTCCCCAGGTTGCTCCCTAAGTTGCCTACCGAGTCGCTTCCGAGGTTGCCTCCGAAGTCGCTCCCTAACCTGCCTACC
>JBDRUX010000073.1:0-12625 GCA_039801565.1 Caldifarciminota bacterium | reverse complement strand
CCCAAAAGTATTTAGAATTCACCTCACCACTACCCGACGATATCAAAAAAGTATTAGAATATTTGAGAGGAAACCTTGATTAAAGTGTTGTTAGTTATTGGTTTTTTGTTATTAGATTATAGACCAAAAACCAAAAACCAACAACCAAAAACTGATTCTAAATCCAATGGCGCATCTTAACCATTTTGAACTATTAAAAGATTTAATTCGCTCTCGGCCGAGTTATCTTGCTTTAGATATTGGCACGGGTTCAGGACAGTCTGCTTTCCCATTAACTGAACTATTTCCGAGGGTTGTGGCGATTGACTCGTGTGAAGAATGTATTCTCCAAGGGCGGAAATTATTATTTCGGTATCGCAAACGACTACGATTGAAGATTATGGATGGCACGATTTTACGTTTTCCCCAAGATACTTTCGATTGTGTCACCAGTTATTGGTCATTTCACCATTTTCGCTATCTCAATCGGATATTACAAGAAGTCTATCGGGTCTTGCAACCCGGTGGACTCTTCTTTGGTGTTGACCATCTTGACCAAGCAATGAATCCAAAACAGGACAATTACCGGGAATTGCATAAACTAAAGATTGAAGTGGAGCGGGCTTTGGGCAAGGACCATTTTGATTTAATCCAACCCCAAGCGATGGTAAAAAATCTCAAAGCCAATGGTTTTAGAGATGTTGGGTTTGAACTATTTTTGTCCGCTAATCGAGAAATAAAAGTTAACGGCAATCCATTTCCGAAAATGGACTTTTTGGAAAAAACCAAGGCAATGGTAAGCCAACTCAAAAATACGATAGAATTGTTGGGTACCAAAAAAGAAGAATATTTACTCCGATTGGAAAAGATTGTCCAACAGATTGAAAAGGTTGGGATTGAACACCAACCCTATTATGCGGTCTATGGCTTTAAGCCATTAGAAGAGGCTTAGAATTTAAGAGTTAGCGCAATAACTCTTTTAAGATTTCCGAGTGCGTGGTGTATTCCGGATAGTGGTGATAGACATAGCTTAAGAGTTCTTTTAAGGATAATGGACTAAATTGCATCTTGATTTGTCTTATCTTTGCCAGCAGTTTTGGTGCAAGACCTTTGGCTAATGCTTGCGCATACTTGTTACCCAATTCGGTTAAGGTATAGACTGTTGTCACCTCATTGAACCGAAACCCTTCATCAATCTTGGCATCTTCTAAATAAATTAAAGGTATGCCGTCTTTATCTAAATCCTTTTTCTCGACAAAACCCAGTTCGATCAAGAGCTTTAAGTCCTCATAGACCTTGGGGGCAAATGGTCCGAGTTTATAAGGGATGAACTGATAATAATCCGAACAATATTTATCACATTCCGCTTCTTTCTCGAAAAGGAACAAGAGTTTCATAATTCGAGTAATGCCCCGAATAGCAAATGACTCTTCAGTTTGACGGTGCAGGAGTAATAACAAAAACTCAATTCCTCGTTGAATTGGTAAAAGCGCAATTGCCGATTCTTTAATTAATCGCTTTTTGATTGTGAGAAGTCGTTTCTTCTCTTTTGCCATCATTTTGGACCAGAACTGATTGTGCAACTTCTGTTTCAGTGTTTCGGGCATTTCGGGCATTGCCTTTCGGGTTTCGGTCAAATGCAAGACCGCTTCTAATTGCGGTCGGAGTTTTGCTTTTAGCTTTGGATAGCGCTTTAAGAATTCAGCCATTGGCGGTGCCTTGCCCGACGCTAAAAGATTCGTAAACTCTTCAACAATTCTTTCGATTTCGGTTAACTCATTTTTCTTCATTCCACTCATTCCTCCTTTCGGAATTTTTTGAAAAGGCGATAAAATTCCTGGCGGGCTCTCTGTGCCAACTTGCGCACGGTGGCTTCTTTCTTACCAAGAATTTTACCAATCTCCTTAAACGAAAGATTCTCATAATAACGATAAATCAAAACTGCTTGAGAAATTGGTTTCAATTGGCTAATTGTCTCTCTAACAAGTTCGGAAGACAAAGAATTTTCAGGCAAAGGGGCAGGAATATCAGCAATTGTTTCAATATTAACCATTTTTGGGTCATTTCTTCGCTTTCTTAAGAAATCAACGATAACATTATTGGCGATGGTATAGAGATAAGTTTTAAATGATGACCTGCCTTTAAACTTCGGAAATCCGACAAGGAATTTCTCCAAAATCTTTCCCAGCGCCATTTCAGTATCCAATTCATTACCGAGTCTTAACCGGCAAATCCGGTATAACCGTTCTTGATACTTCTGCCAAAGTAGATACAAATCCTGTTCGCTACCATCCTTAGCGCGGGCAACTAATAAGGCATCCTCATCTAATTTAAAGACCTTCATTCTTACTCCACAATCCTAAACAAATTTATTCCCTTTGTCCATTAGCGATTTCTTCACTATAATTAGACGGCGATTTTCAAAAATGTGACAAGAAATTGTTAAGGTTAAAAGTTCTGCCATCTCTTTAGTAAAAAGTTGAAATATATTTCAACCCAAAATTGGCCGATTTTTTCTTCTATCTTGTTAATCGTCCGTCGGTTACGCTAATTTTCCTTTAGGGAGGGGGTATCGTATAGGGGGTGACCCCGTAGGCGACTCCCTTAGCTACTCCGTAGGCTGCCTCCTAAGTTACTTGGTAGGTTGCTTCGGAGATTGGTTAGGGAGCAGGTTAGGGAGCGACTTCGCAGGCGACCTTGGGGGCGGCTCGGTAGGTAACTTGGGAAGCAACCCGGGGAGCAAGCACGGGGGTTACCCCGTAGGCTACCTCATAAGCTACCCCCTCTCCTGCCTCATTATTTTCACTAATCGCTGATTCTTGGGTTGCGTTAAAGAATAGTTCAAATAGTTCAATTGTTTAAATCGTTCACCTATTTCACAATCAGAAACTTTTTACTCTGGTTGTAGAGTTTTAAGAAATAATAAATTCCTGGATTGATTCCTGTTAGAGATATTTTTCACTTCGTTGTCGTTGCGACTGGGTTCGGAAAAAAACAATTTCTCTTGCCGCTTTTCCTGCTACATCTTGGGTGTTAACGAGTCGACATTCCTAATCCGACGGTTATGGATTTTAATAATTGCCAATTTATAATAATCTTACCTCTGAATACGATGGCTGTGACGAAATTAAAATCATTTTGCTTATTGACAAGCCTTTAAATTTAAGTATAATTATATCGTACTTAAAGGAACAGTTTATTGGGATTAGCATTCGTTCTGATATCAGTAACTTTCCATAAAGGACTAATTGGAGAAGTCCTCAGCTTTCCCCAAAAAACAAATAGGTCCTGGATAGCGGAGAGTGTAATAGTACGGCAAATAAGTTACCAGAGCTTCGGGCTTTTGCGCAATGGTGGCTGAGTGCTTGGTGGTAAGCTTAACTGTCCCTTTAAGCTTTCTTCTTGCTTTTAATGGGTCAAGCAAAAAGAAAGAAGAGTGTAAGACCCGGCAAAAATTTGCCCTGAGCTTTCTGAAATACCAGTCAGTGAGACTAGTTTTTAGATTCAGGGCAGGAGGATATAAAAATGAGTAAGGTTTATGTGGGAAGTTTACCCTTCTCAGCAACCGAGGCGCAATTGCAGGATTTATTCTCGCAATATGGCAAGGTCAACTCCGTAAACATTATCAGCGATAAGTTTACGAATCGGCCAAGAGGCTTTGCCTTTGTCGAAATGGAATCCGAAGAAGCAGCGCAGAAGGCGATTGCCGGATTAAACGGTACCGAATTCGAAGGTCGCAAAATCGTCGTCAATGCAGCACGACCGCAGGAACGACGTTCTTTTGGCAGCGACCGAGGTCGAAGCCGTGACCGGTCCGGTCATTCCAAACGTTGGTAAACTCATCCAATAGAAGGGGCAGGTAAACCTGCCCCTTTTTAATAGCCACCTTTATTTTAAATATCGCTGGTATCTTCGTGATTAAAGACCATCGCCTAAAATCAGTGTAAAGGCCTTCGATATCTCTAATAGTTGCTCTTGACGAAATCACTACTCTCAGTTATACTTAATTTGGTGTAAGTCGTGATACTGGTAAATTCAAATGCAGCGATTCGCCAATAAGACCGATAATTGGTATCCAATTCAATACTCTCTAAAACAAAGTGCCAGCAAGCCTAAAAAAGAACGACCCAAGAAAACATCTCTGATGTCGCTGTTAGAATGTGTTATCATTAAATATTGGATTGATTGGGGATAAATAATTGACGAAAGAAATCTTTTTACTCGATGGCCATTCTTTAATCTACCGGTCTTTTTACGCTTTCATCCGTAACCCGTTACGAAATTCGAAAGGCGTCAATACTTCAGCGATTTTTGGTTTTGTCAATACCCTGAAGAAATTATTAGAGAAATATAAACCAGAGTATTTGGCGATTGTTTATGATACGGGCGGCGAAACTTTTCGTCACCAGGAATTTAAAGAATATAAAATCACCCGACCGGAAACACCAGACGAGTTAAAACCCCAAATCCCGGTTATTAAGCAAATTGCCGAAGCCTTTGGTTTGAGTAGTTTCGAAATCGAAGGTTATGAAGCGGATGATGTCTTAGCCAGTTTAGCCCACTACTTTAGCGAAAAGGGTTTTAAAGTTTATCTGGTAACTTCGGATAAGGACTTGCTCCAATTGGTCTCGGAACGGATACAAGTTTATGACCCTTGGAAAGAAATGATTTATGATGCGACCAAGGTGCAAGAACGATTTGGCGTCGGTCCAGAAAAAGTTTCTGACATTTTAGCCTTAGCGGGTGATGCGATTGATAATATTCCCGGCGTGCCCGGCATCGGCGAAAAACGAGCCCAAGAAATAATTCTAAAATACGGTTCCTTGGAACAAGCATTGGAGAAAGACCAGCGTCTAAAATCGCATAAGGAATTGGCACTGCTTTCAAAAAATTTAGCACTCCTAAAAACTGATTTAAAACTTAATGTTGATGAAACGAAAGTGCAGCTTAAACCAAGAGACTATGATACTTTACTGAAGATTTTTAAAGAGCTGGAATTTAACTCGCTTTTAAAAGAATTAGCTTCGACCGAAAAACCGCAAGAGATTATGGTGTCCGAATTGATTGATAAAAGTAATTTGACCGGTAAAGCATTTGGATTCTATTTTGACGAAAAGAATGGGCTATATCTGGCAACGGCTACAAAAACTGTCAGGAAAATTTCGCTTGCCAATCAAACTTTAATAAGAGCAATCCTCGGGAACCCCAAAATTTTAAAGATTGGCTTTGACATTAAAACGCAAATTCATAACTTAGAAAAGTTTTCAATCGTGCTATCACCACCGATTTACGATTTGATGGTTGGGGCTTGGTTGATCGACCCGAATCGGAAAAGTTACGAATTTACTGATTTGTTGGTCCAATACCTCGGTTTAATTATGAAGGAAATAACATCGAGTGCCGAAGCGGCATATTCTTATACCCTTTATCATAAGATCGCACCGGAACTGGCGGTTCGGCATTTAGAATCAATATTTTGTGACTTGGAAATGCCTTTAGTCTATGTCTTAGCGGATATGGAGCGAAGAGGTGTTAAAATTGATGTCAAATTCTTCAAAAAGCTTTTGGAGGAACTAAAGGATGAATTATACCATATCGAAAAAGACATTTACTACCAAGCCGGGATTAAATTTAATATCAACTCGCCCAAACAACTTTCTTATGTCTTATTTGAGAAATTGGGTTTACCAACTGGTAAAAGAACCAAAACAGGTCATTCCACAGATTTTGCCACACTCCAAGAATTAAAATCGGCTCATCCAATTGTGCCGAAAATTTTACGCCATCGCGAATTGAGTAAACTTATCACAACCTATTTAGAACCAATGCTGGAACTTTGTGACCCGAAAACCTATCGGCTCCACACTTCCTTTAACCAGACGGGAACCGCAACCGGTCGACTCTCTTCCCTAAAACCAAATTTGCAGAATATACCGATGCGTGGTGAATTGGGCAAGCGAATTCGGCAAGGTTTTATCGCCGAGGATGGATTCAAGTTAATTTCGGCTGACTATTCGCAAATCGAGCTGCGCGTCTTGGCTCATATTACCGGCGATGAACGACTGCAAGAAGCATTTGCGCAAGGTGAAGATATTCACACCAAAACTGCCTGCGCAATTTTTAATCTCAAACCAAATGAACTCACTGCTGAACATCGAAGGGTTGCTAAAGTAGTCAATTATGGTTTAATTTATGGCTTGAGTGATTACGGTCTATCATCAGGCTTGGGAATTTCACTGGAACAAGCCCAAGCATTCATTGAAGAATACCTTGCCAGTTATCCGAAAGTAGCCGAATGGCGGGAAAAGATTATTACCGAGGCAAAGGAAAACGGTTTGGTAAAAACAATTTTAGGCAGAATCCGACCGTTGCCCGGACTATTTTCTCAAAACCGAGCAGTCTACGAGCAAGCAAAACGTGCGGCAATCAATGCACCAATTCAGGGTTCAGCAGCCGATATTATGAAGAAGGCGATGGTCTTGCTTGCTGACGCTTTTAAAGAAGAACAATTTATCGGGGGAATCATTATTCAGATTCACGATGAGTTAGTTTTCGAGATTGAAAAACCAAAAGTTCAGCGGGCAGTCGAATTGATAAAAACAATTATGGGCAACCCGTTAAATTTTAAACTCGCTGTGCCATTAGAAGTGAGTGTTGGCATTGGTGACAATTGGGCATCGGTTCATTGAGAAACAAACCGTGACTCTCAATTCGTTAGTCCTGACTTACAGCACAAATCACACAATACAACTTAGCTCCTTTCAATTTGGACGCAGACTTGAATGCTTGAGGAAATATGGATAGAAGTAAGATACTTTTCTTATTCGGTACAAGACCTGAGGCAATAAAATTAGCACCAGTAATAAAAGAATTAGAAAAATATCCGAAACGCTTTTGTATGCGCATTTGTGTCACTGCTCAGCATCGGCAAATGTTGGACCAAGTTCTTAAGACATTTAAGATAAAACCCAATTTTGATTTAAACATAATGCAACCCAATCAGACACTTTTTGATATCAATATTCGTGTCTTAAGGAGATTGGAACAAATTTTAGAAAGCGAAAAACCAGATTTAATATTTGTGCAAGGTGACACCACCACAGCTTTTGTCTCAGCATTGGCTGGCTATTATAAGAAAATTAAGATTGCTCATATTGAAGCTGGTCTCAGAACTTACGATAAATATGCACCTTTCCCGGAAGAGATGAATCGGCGCCTGCTCAGTGTCTTAACGGATTATCACTTTGCCCCAACTCGAAGCGCAAAGAACAATCTAATCCGAGAAGGCGTCGATCCGAAAAACATCTTAGTTACCGGTAATACAGTGATTGATGCTCTGCTATTGGCTTTAAAAATGAATCCATTACCCTCATTACCCATCTTAGTCAAAATCCCCCCGGGGCAAAGAATTATTTTGGTTACGCTACATCGTCGAGAAAACTTTGGTGAGCCGTTAAAAAGAATTTGCCGAGCCATAAAGACAATTGCCCAAAGAAACAAGGAAGTTGAAATTGTTTATCCAGTTCATCCCAACCCCAATGTGCAGAAATTAGTTAAAAAGCTACTGGGTGGGGCAGAACGGATTCACTTATTAAAACCGTTAGACTATTTGCCTTTTGTGCAATTGATGAATCGGGCTTATCTCATCCTCACTGATTCGGGCGGAATCCAGGAGGAGGCGCCGGCTTTAGGCAAACCGGTATTGGTTTTACGAGAAAAGACCGAACGACCGGAAGCAATTGTAGCCGGAGTAGCCCAGTTAGTTGGTTCGGATGAAATAAAAATAATCCAAAGAACTGAATTATTACTTAAATCGCCCAGGGACTACCACGGAATGGTGAAAAAGATAAGTCCCTTTGGTGATGGTAAGGCAGCAATTCGAATCCGAAATTTTTTATTTCGGCACTTGGGGAATTAAAAGTTAGCATCGCAAATGCAAAATATTCCCATTCTTATCCTTAATCCATTACCAATTAAATATAGTTCTGTTTCAGAGTATATGATATTAGGTAAAAAGTGCCAGAGCGGTATCGCAGACGATTTGATTGTTTTGGCAACTCACTATTTCTATCCTTTCTCGGCATCGTTTAGCTAATTCCTCTCTTAAATTTTTCTCGGTGATGATTCGCTTGATTGCGGCTGCAATTGCCTTTGGTGTATCAATGGCATCGATACACAGATATTTATTTAAGAACTGGTCTTCCGCCAATAAATAAATATTGAAAGTGGCTAAAACTGGAACCGAAAGCGCCATTCTTTCCGCTACGGCATAATTAAAACTTTCGCCAAAAGTAACTTGTAAGGATAAATCCATCCCGGCAATTAAACCATAATAATCTAATTCAGGTAACCAATGATGGACAATCGGTTTTACGCCGATTGATTCAACAATTTTTCTCAATTTTCTTAAATCAAAATTGATATGCAATTTGGCATCTAATTCGGCCATCTTAAAGCCAAGGATTTGCGCTAAAATGTTTTTCCCTAATCTTGGGCGACAAAATAAATCTAAATTGATGCCTTCGAGTTGCTGTCTTTTTACCGGTTCAAATATTCGCAAATCAATTGGGTGAGGAAAAAGAACCGCCTTTCTGAGAAAATACCCATAGGATTCAAAAATTCGGCGGTGTGCCATCAGGTATTTTATTTTGTCTTTATTTAAAAAGTCAATCAAAACTCTTAATAAACCAATTTCTTGTGGCACTAATTCGGCTTGGCTTAAAGTACTACACCACATCGCCGAAGGGTGAATTCCTTTTTTTGTCAGCCGCTCAATTATATGAGCAGTCAAGGAGTCGAAACCAGCAAAGATGATATTATCACCATAAGGCAGTAACTTATCCAGAGTTATCATTTTAAATCGGTTTTGCACTCGGGATAATTGTCTCTGTAACGATTTATTCGAGACTTTTATAGGAAAAACCAAATCTTCTAAAATAAAAAGGTCACAATCCAGCCTACCAGATAAAATTGATTTAATGTTTCGCAAAGCAGTTAGTGGTCCCGGACAATCCCGTGGGGCGGTTAATAATAATCTGCGTTTCTTAATTACTTCTTGACTCATCGTTTTAAGATCTTGATTGCCAATTTATGATAATTTTTAATTTCGTTTTTACGAACAAAAATCATTTCGCTAAGTTTTATTTTAGAATTTTTTAAAAAAATGTAAAGTCCAATTCCCACGGAAATGATATTGGCAATGGTTGTGGCAATTGCTGCTCCAATTATTCCCCAGCGAGGGATAAATAAAAAATCCAATACAAGCGTCAACGCAAACGAAACAAAAGCCATTATTGTTCCATATTCAGGTCTGCCCGTTCCTTGAAAATTTCCGCCCAAAACCCGACCGATTCCAAGTGCGAGGGTTCGAGGTAAATTAATATAAAATGGTATAAGTGCTGGATAAAATTTAGCCGTAAAGAATAGTTTAATAACTGGCTTGGCAATTAAAGCAAGAACAAAACAAGCAAGAACTGTAATAAAAACTGTGTTTCGGCAGACTTGCGCCGA
This sequence comes from Caldifarciminota bacterium, assembly GCA_039801565.1. Taxonomy (GTDB): domain Bacteria; phylum Hydrothermota; class Tepidihabitantia; order Tepidihabitantales; family JAOUPE01; genus JBDRUX01. Next base: position 3,136 of record JBDRUX010000073.1, on the reverse strand, counting down.
AAATTGATTGGCTTCGGCTTTTTCCATTCCACTCACTTGAGGAAAAAGCACGGTGCCTGCTGCTTGCGGAATATACCAAGGTAGTTCAGCTAACATTAAAGCAATCGCATAAAAACCGACTTGGGTTGGGGCAAGAAAAAAATTGATGATAAAGATATCCAACCGACGGGTAAGATAATGAAAAATTAATCCCAGAACCGACCTGGTGCCGTAGCTCAACGATTTTTTGACGAAACTGATGTCGCGAGGAATTTTGGGTTTACCAAATTTTCTTATTATTAACACACCAATTAAAGCTGAGGTAGCAAAACCGATTAGAATTGAATATACTCCTCCCAAGAGCCCTAACTTGATAATAAAAATAAACTGAAAAAGCAGTAGAAAAAAATTACGGAAAATATTCAAAAGATTGAATCCCCAAATGTCCCTTTGCCCCAAAAGAATTGCACATTCATACTGAAAGAAAATTTGGAAAGGGATGCTGAATATTGTAATCAGAAGGAATTCGCTGGTAATATTTTTGATTACGGAAGCGACCAGCCAATTTCGTAAGATTAAAAGGACAGTGATACTTAGGGTTGAGATAACTAAGGTATTAATTGTTGCCCAACCTAAAATTTCCGAGTATTCGAACTTTTTGCTCCCCAAAAAATAGACCGTTGCTTCATCTAATCCCAACACCACAATCATCGCTACTACTGCTGGAAAAGTAACTAAAAGTGATATCACCCCTTTTCCAGCCGGTCCTAAAACTCGGGCTATAATAATATTGCTTAATAAAATAAGAATTAGCGATAGAATTTGGCTGGCAAAAGTTAAAAAAGAATGTCGGTAATAATCGTTCATTTTATAAACGAAATGCAAAGCATAGTTTGAATGCGGTGAGGAAAGATATGTACTGCATTTAAACGGTTAAGAAGTTCAAGAATTCAAAAGTTTCAATTGACATGGATAAAGTGAGACCGATGGAAAATACTGATAGATTGGCAAAAGTCTTTAACATCAGTGGCATTTAATCGGCTTATTCACTATTTCTAAATTGAGTTTTTATCTTCATATTTCCGCGCAATTGATTCGACAACTGCCAAGGTAGCCGACCAGACAAGCATTGGGCGATAAGCGGCTAAACAAACATTAAAAAAAGCGACTACTAACAAAGCAACCATATTTAGTAACGCTGAGAGGACGAAAATCTTTTCTTGTGCCAGTAATTGCTTTCGTAGAGTTGTAATGCATCGTCTGAGGAAATAAAGGATTACCGCAACAAAAGAAAGTAATCCAATTAATCCCGTTTTCCAATAAAGATAAGCGAATGTGTTATCAACCGTTATCTGTTCTACTTCACGCCAACGGGTAACTACCGCATCGCCCAACCCCCTGCCGAAAAGGAAGTCATTGCCGACCGTACTTAAGGCATTTTTTATCTCTGAAATCCGGGTGATTGCTGAGATATCATATTTTACCAATTTGGGCGATAGAAAAATTATAATTCGGGTAAAGACCGTTGTTAGTAATCTGCCTTGGGTTAAATTTTGCAAAAGAGTAAATAATCCACCCAGAAAAATTGCTGCTCCGATTCCGCCGTAGATAATCTTCGTGGCATTTTTCAACAAAAAGCGTCGTTGATCATAAGCAAAGAATAGAACTAAGATGACCAATGCCAAAAAGACACCACCGTATAAAGACCTTTGCTGGCTAAGTAATAAGCCAACCAAAACGATAGGAAAAAACAATAAAGCCAACCCGCGCCGTAGTTTTTGGGAACTATAAAAAATTGTCGAACTGAGATAAATTAGTGCTAAGGGTGTTAAGTGAATATGTTCTGACATCAATCTTGTTAAAACAACTGATGAGATACCAAAATGGGCGGTAGAATTTATGTATTGGAGACTAGCAATCAATGCACACAAGACCGCAAAGTCAAATAGTACCTGAGGTTTTTGGCGGAGGGGCGAATAAAAGAAGATAAAATACCCTGAATACATAAAAAGGGCAAGAAAATTCCAAGCCCAATACAATCGGTTGAAACCCCTTAAGATGCCAAGAATTCCGGAAATCGTAAAAGCACCAAAAAAAATTAATAATAGTTTGTCCATAATTTGGAAAGAAAACTTATTATCAGGGTAAGGTCCATCAACTGGTTGCCTATTATGAAGTTGATTATAAATCAAGTATAATAGCCAATTGCCCAATAACCAGATTAAGAGTGGTAAACCTAAATACCAAGTAAAAAATAAGTTCCACCCAGGAAAAAGATGAGCATAGCCTTTATCTGGGGTAATAAGAAAATAAAACACTACCAAATAATAACTTCGTTCGACCGAAAATGCACTGAAAATTAAAAATATTAATCCAATTAGTCCAATTACTACTTTACCAATTTCGCCTTGGATAAAAGCATAGAGGATTAAAAGACAGAAAAAGACGATAAAAATCTGTGAGTAGTATTCATTTCGATTAACTAATGGAATAGATGAAGGCTGTAACTTCATTAATTATCCTTTGTAACTGAGGCAAATAAAGTTTTCGGTCCAAATCGCCTGTTGTTTACCAGTCTCGATTCGGCGGATCGTATTAGCTAATTGTTTAATCAATTGCCATAACCTGAAACGAATTCGACCTTTAATAGTCTTTGGTATTGGCCCGGTTTCATAAAAAGTTATTCGTTCAAAGCCAAAAAAATATAATATCTGTTTAAGTGAGTCTGGAGTAAAAATCGTCAAATGAGTTAAATCACCATATATAACTTGATGGGGAAAAATGCCTTGACCATTAGGGGTTTGGATTACTAATTTACCACCCCGTTTCAATGCCTGATGGATAAGTTGAATGAGTTGGAAAATTTCTTCTTTGTTAAAATGCTCGATAAAATCAATTGCAATAATTGCATTAAAAACTTCTTTTTGGGTGGCAAGAAAGGCGAAAACATCAGCAGTTTGCACATTGAGATTCCGTTGCTTGGCAATTGCAATCTGTTCTTCTGATATATCAATACCCTCGAGTTGGGTAAAACCACAATTCTTAAGAAATTCGAGGAAGTAACCAGGACCACACCCCAGCTCAAGGATTTTGCTCTTTTTATCTAAGTCAATCAGTAACGGCAGATATTTATATTCATACCATGACCAAATTGATT
>JBDRUX010000072.1:5278-12821 GCA_039801565.1 Caldifarciminota bacterium | reverse complement strand
TATCATTTCTCCGAATCTAACCTTTGGCCAACTTCGACAGTCTTAGCAACTCATAATAGCTATCCGGCATCGGGTAACCAGGGCTCAATGAATCCTTCCGGACCGGGCGGGACTGATTTCATCCGATTTAATCCTGGCAGCGGTATCCTAAACATATCGTTTAATGGCCAGAATGGTTATAGCTGGGGCGCTTATGCCATCGGTTATCGAGTGCCGGCACAATCGGTAGAACAAGAAATTATGTTAGATGCCAATGGTGATGGCTCAACCAGTATGCCCTGGACCGGCAACAGTCACATTGCTCTTATTCCAATTGTAACCCACTGGACAAGTTCCGCCAATAATCTAACCTTCACCTATAATGCCACACAATCCAGTCTCACAACTGATGTTGGTGTCACCGCAATCCTTGCGCCAACTGGTACACAAGATTCGGGCGCAGTCGTGACGCCGCAAGCCAGGGTAAAGAATTTTGGGACAAACCCGGCATCCTTTTCTACTACTTTCCGAATCGGTTCTTTTTATTCTAATACCCAAAATGTGAATAATTTAATTCCTGGTGAATCTACCATTGTTAGCTTTACCGCCTGCACCTTACGAATAAGGGGTACCCATACGACTCGTTGCACAACCGCATTAGCCGGTGACCAAAATCCGAATAATGATGCTTTAAGTGGCTCGGTATCGGTCCGGGTAGTTGATGTGGCTTGTCTTGCTATTATTGCGCCAACCGGTACAATTGATTCTGGGACGACTGTCACACCGATTGCTCAAGTTAGAAATAACGGAACCGGCACTGCCAATTTTTCTGCCACCTTCCGAATCGGGACTTTTTACAATAATACAAGAAGCAAGACCTTAGAACCCGGTATTACCGATACTATCAGATTTTCCCCTTGGACAGCTAATCAAGTTGGTACCCATCTTACAAGATGCACCACCAATTTAACTGGCGATATGGTTCCGAGCAATGATGCGGTTTCGGGCTCGGTTACTGTTCAACCGGGCGCAATTGCCGATGTCGGTGTTACAAGAATAATTGCTCCAACCGGAACAATTGATTCCGGGATAGCAGTCACCCCCCAGGCGATGGTCAAAAATTTTGGTAACGCCCCCCAATCTTTCCCGGTCACTTTCCGAATCGGTTCATTCTATACCAATACTCAAAATGTCAATAACCTATTGCCCGGTGAATCAATTTCGGTAAACTTTGCTGATTGGCTTGCCACCACAAGAGGTACTCATCTGACAAAATGTACAACCGCTTTAGCTGGTGATATCAATCACACCAATGATGCGATAAGCGATTCTGTTTTTGTCAGGGTTTTTGATGTTGGTATTATCAGAATACTTACCCCTTTGGGTACCATTGATTCGGGTACGGTTATCACCCCTCAAGTAACTGTGAAGAATTTTGGCAATCGTCCGGCTTCGTTTCCCGTCACATTCCAAATCGGTAGTTTTTACTCGGACAACCAAAATATTAGCAACCTAAATCCCAGTGAATCAACTATAGTCAGTTTTACTCCTTGCACCTTACAAATCCGAGGCAACCACTCGACCCGTTGCACAACCGCCTTAGCCGGTGACCAAAATCCGAATAACGATATGCAAGAAGGGTCAGTTTTTGTTCTTGCCTGTGATGTTGCAATACTCTCAATTCTTGCTCCTTCCGGTACTGTCGGTTTAGGAACCCTAGTTGTCCCAAGCGTAAGAGTTAGCAATAATGGTGTCAATCCCGAAACTTTCCCGGTCTATTTCCGAATCGTTGCAACCGACACCATTTATTATGATGATACAATAATAACCCTTGAAGCTAAAAAAGACACTATCATCAACTTTAACGCTTGGGCCACATCTAATCCCGGTTTTTATACAACTTTTGCTTATGTTGAACTCGCTTTTGACCAAATCAGTGAGAACAATTCTTTGACCGGTAGATTTTCAGTTAATGAAATCGGTTGGCAGAGGATGGCTGACCTTCCGATTATCCCATCTGGCAAGTCAGCAAAAAATGGCTCCTGCATTACTGGTTTAAATGGCAAAATTTATTGCTTAAAAGCCAACAACACTTCGGACTTTTATTGCTTCACCCCCAATTCCGGTATCGGCACTTGGACACCGCTTACGGCTCTTCCTTTAGGCATTGACGGCAAAAATCCTAAAAAAGGTGCTGCAATCACTGGTTACAACGATAAAATATATGTCCTACGGGGTAATAACACACCTGACTTTTGGGAATACGCTAACAACAATTGGCGACCTTTAAAAAATATTCCCACCGGTGCCAAAAGTCCTAAAGGCGGCTCGGGTCTAACCTATGTCAATAAAGCTGACACTGCCTGTATTTTTGCGATGAAGGGCTCTAAGACCCAAGAGTTCTATCTCTATTTCATTACAACCGACAATTGGCGACAAATAGCAAGTCCACCAACTGGCACCAGCGGAAAATCAGGTTACAAAGACGGTTCCTGTTTAGCCTATGATGGGGACAGTTTTGTTTATGTTCTGAAAGGCAATTATGGTGATTTCTTCCGCTACAATGTGCTTAGAAATACCTGGACCGAATTACGACCCCTCAATCCCGCTGTTTTTGTGAATCGAGAAGGCAAAAAGAAGAAAGTCAAAGACGGGGCAGGGCTCATTTATCTATCGGGTGCGGTCTATCTTATGAAAGGCGGCAATACCCTTGAATTCTGGAAATACGATGTTAGCCGAAACGACTGGCAACAGATGAATCCAGCCACAATCTGGGACATACCGATTGGTGGTGGTAAGAAAGTAAAATCTGGTGGTTCATTGTGCCTTCTTGATAATAATATTTATGCCTTAAAAGGCAATAATACAGTTGAATTTTATAAACATTTGCCACCGATAACCGCGACTGTCTCGATTGCGTCTGGTTCGCTCCACACTACGCAAGATTCCTTGTTGGATAAAAATTGTTTTGACGATTTTAAAATTTCGGCAAGCCCAAACCCTGTGTCGAATATCTTAACTATTACTTATAATTCACCCAATTCGGAAATTCGGCACTTAAGATTATACAACATTGCTGGCACACTTGTTGAATCTTACACGCATTCGACAACCCGTGGAAACAATCTAATTCAAATTGATATGAAAAACCTACCGGCTGGAGTTTATATCTTAAGGTTTAATGCCGGTCAAAAGACCTTTGTGACAAAACTGGTATTAGAACGATAAAGTTGGAATTAGTGACTTAAGACTGGTAATTAACAACAAAATACCAGTTCCCAGTTACTACTCTTAAGTAAATTTAAAATAGCTCGTGGAATGAGACATTAAGGGCCCGATTCATACCGGCATCGGCACCATTCACAGTAGTACGATTTTCTAAGATATCTTTCAACATAAGGGTAAAAGTCAAATTCTCGCTATAATTGAAAGCAATTCCCAAATTGAGAAAACCCCGTTTCTTCTCCTGTTCGGTATGACCAAGATTTAAATCATATTCTAAGATTAAATCCCAACGCTCTGAAAGTGTCTGTTTTATACCAATAAAACCGGAAAAACCCTTCCGCTTATTGGCACCAATCCAATAATTCGGACCAAAGATAAAATAGGTATTACTCACTTCCAGTGTCTTCCCAATTACAAGATAGAAACCTTTAGACTTAACTTGGTATTGCTTATCAATCGAGTCGTAATCGCCGAAACCTTGGTCGTCATAACCTAATGCTAAATCGGGTAAGAATGTTTCGTTCTCACTTGTGATGACAACACGGGCTTGGAAACTTACTCTTGGGAAAAAGGTTGGCTTGGATGCACCGAAAAAACCATTTCCACCATAAGAAGCGCCGAGCGTTAAGCGGTCAAACAGCCCAATTCCGAAATGGACAATCATTCCACCCTCATTTTGAAACCGTCCGTCAATGTAATATTCACCGTGCATTAAAGAAAATGGTGTTGGCTGGTCACAAAAATAAAGTTCCGCCCAAGCTGACAAGATACATAATAGAAGTAACGTTATTATTTTCATAGTTGTAAGATAAAATAAAAAAACTTGATGTCAAGGGAAACATCTCTGGAGTTTCACCCAAAATTTTAGAAACCTATCTCATAAATGAAGATATCAGCTCTTTCTCGTTTTCGTAACGAACATAGTATCCACCTTATTCCAATCTTTTGGGTTAGGCGGCTGACTAAATTGATCAATAAAACTCTTAAGAAAAGGAAGACACCAAATAAGTCTAATACGTCGAAAAAATCAATGACTCAGACCGTAACTTCTTAAACGATACCGGTTGCGACACCACGGTTTAATCGTTGATATTTTAATTTGGAACGGACTCCTAAAATAAGATCAAGGCGCTACCCTGGGGATGGGTGACAATAAGTACCGATATTTATGACCCGACAATTATGGATTTTTCTCCGGTAAGGCTTGACGAATTACCACTTTATAATAATTGTCTCACTTCTGGATACAACGTCTGTGACGAATTCACTTTTTTGCGTAAGTCAGCCCGTAGGCTAATTGTTTTTTAATCAATTAATACTTGGGACAAAGACTTGCCCTCGAATTATCGAATCTATTTGATTAGAGAGTCGATTCGGCAATCCAAGCTAAATACGGTGGGTAGCCTTTTTTAACTTCGATGGCAATCAGACAAGGAGATTGGTAGGGATGAAGCTTTTTTAATTCCTGTTCAATCCTGTTATAGTTTTTCGCTTTAGTCTTCAGAATCATACCGAATTCTTTTGCCCTTTGGATTTTCCCCTGCCAGCGATAGTAAGAATCAATGGGAAAGATATTGGCACAGGCAATTAGTCGCTTTTTTAATAGGTGTTGGGCAATCGCTCTTGCGTCTTTCTTCTTACCGACGGTTGAGTAAAGGAACCAAAACGGCATTGGGTTTACGATTATTTATCCTTTCTCGTTCTAAAAGCAGGTGCGCTTCAGGTAAAAGTGAAATCCCGGCTAAATTCAATTTCGCTAAACCAGCAACAATTAGATTAATCTTCTGACTTGCTGACAGGCGAGTATTAAGGATTAGAAAGTAGCGGTCTTTGCACCGACAAAATCCACCCTCACTTCTTAAATCATCATAGATGACTTTTATTCCCAACTGTTTGGCTATCGACTCCAAATGTGTCAGCAACTCTTTTTTTGTCATAACCACCTCTGTGCTTTATACCACCCCACCGTCAATTGTAAGCCTTCCGCCAAACTGAATTGCGGACAGAACCCTAACTCATTCTTTATCTTATCAATATTACAAGTCCAACGGGGTTGTGTCAACTCTTTTATTTTATCCGGATTGATAATACTTGCGTTCGGCAAAAATTTTGCTAAAAGTAACGCCAAAAGCGTTAGTATTGGTTCTGGCACCCGAAACCGTAAGGTTCGAACTCCCAACAATTCTTCCGCAATCTTTGCTATTTCATCAAAGGAGTAGCAATTTCCATCGGAAACGAAAAAGATTTCACCCGATTTGATAGGTTTTTCTAAACATAATTTAACCGCGCGCACTAAGTCTTTAATAAAGATTACCGAAAAGGCTTTGCCAAAGACTGGTTGGAGTCTCTTTTTAAGCAGTTTAAAATAAAATAATCCATCCCGGTCCCGTGGTCCATAGACCACCGGTAATCTTAAAATAACTGTCGGAAGTTGTTGGCTGGATTCCAAGACCAGTTGCTCGGCTTTCCATTTGGTAAGACCGTAAAAACTTTTCGGTTGACACTCGCATGTCTCATCCTTGGGCTGAGAATTTCTGGCAGGTCCGGCTGCGGCTAAACTTGAAAAGTAAACGAATCGTTTTAGATTGGAATTGATTTCGCAACAAACTGCTAAAAGATTGGCTGTCCCTTGGCTATTAACCTTCTCATACTCTTTTATATCTTTAGCTTTTGTTACTCCCGCAGTATGAAGGATAAAGTCGGTATCTTTTACTGCCCAATAGAGTGATGATTTATCAGTTACTTCGCCATAACACAAATCAACCGGTAGACCTTTCAGCCATTCTAAATTAGAAGTTTGGCGCACCAAGCCACGCACTTCATAACCAGAGGTTATAAGTTCTTCGACCAAATGACTCCCGATAAAACCATTGGCGCCAGTAACTAAGACCTTGCCTTTCATTGTGTTAAGATTAACAAAACCTATCTACTCATATCGGTTAAATTGGTAGCAATCAGGGCATCGAATCGTTTTTTACATTCGACTGCGGATTCTTTTGGTCTAACCTCAAAAATTAGGTAAGAATCGGTATTGGCTAACATCTTAAAATAAGGCACAAAATCAATTTTTCCTTCGCCCACGATATTATGTTCATCCCATTCGCTATTGTTGTCGTGGATATGGCAGTTTTTGATAAAATTTTTATGGTCTTGAAAGAATTTGATTTCATTGCTGTGGGCTTCGCCGGAAAGACGATGAATATGGCCAATATCCATTGTCAAGGCTAACTTTCCACCCAAAAGGTTATGTAATATCTCACTAACGAATGGGTAACGAAATCCGCCAACATTTTCAACACAAACATAAGTCTTATCTTGGGCATATTGTTTAATTAAAGTCAAAACTTCGGTTATCTGTTGCTTAAAATAATCAGGATAAATCTCATAAGTTGGCACGCGCTTCCCGGTAATACCGAAAAAGAGGTCGGAACCTAAATGAAAGGTTAATCGTTGACAATTAATTTCTTTTGCCCAATCAATGATTTGTCGAAAAGATTCGATGGCACAATTTTTCATCCGCTCATCGGAAACAAAGAAGGAAATCCCTTCTAAACTATGGAGAAGAAGATCGATCTTTTTGGTCTCAGCGAAGGCGCAGATGCGTTGGCGTTGTGGTTTCTTGGCTAATTGGTGATAGAAGTAAATATTATTAAGATTCAACTCCAAGGCAGAAAAGCCTTGGTCTTGAGCAAAGGTAATCGCCTCAGTAATGTCATTAAAGTCGAAAAGGATTTGTAATCCAATTCGGGGTTGCAGTTTCTCCAGTAAATTCATGTTTCCATTATAATTGAGTTTACGCCACTGTCAACCAACCCAAAGTTTAATTGACTTCGATTGGAACATACTTTATCATTTGCTATCATAAATACCTTTTATGCCTTTTCAATTTACTGTCTCGCTGTAACAATTATAACTCTGGTTTTAATCTTTCGTCCCTTGAACTGATGGCTTCTCATTTTTTTAATTGCAATTTGGCTACCAGTTTTGGTCTGGATAATCGCCTTTTTGACGCTCCTCGCCGCCTCGCCAATACTTTTAAAATTCCTTGGTCCGTTTGTGGCAATTTTTCTGGGTATCTTTATTGTCTTTAAACTGATGAACCGATTTTTATCCGGCAAATGATGATTGGAATAAGGTGGTTTTGAAACTGGATAAAATTGAATTCTCGAGATAAGATCAAGGCTAAGTTAAAATGAATAATAATCTTAAAATTCCGCTTGACAAAGTCTAAATTCAGGGTATAAATTTAATTGAGGGTACCTATGAAATTATTAAAAGAACTTCTTTCAAATCTGCTCGGGGGCAGACCAAGGCTAAAAATCGAGATTCAAAAATTGTA
>JBDRUX010000072.1:0-5268 GCA_039801565.1 Caldifarciminota bacterium | reverse complement strand
CTCTTTGTGCCACCAGGTGACAAGCATGCCATTTTGCTCGAACCGGTTTTATACCCCAGCACCTATCAATTATTAATTGGCATTGAGAACCAAAGTTCGCGACCAACTGCAATTAAAGATGTGCAACTTGAAATTAACCACCGCGCAATTCCTTGTGTCAATCAAAGCGGTGTCAAGTTCCAACCTTATGAATATAAACAATTACTATGGATTTTCCCGGTTGACCCCAAAATCGGTTTGAAAAGCGGCCATTTCACCTTGACGATTGTGGACAGTCACGGAACTTCATTTGTCCGCCAGGGGCGTTTTCCGGTTGGCACCCGAGTTGAGCCGGTGTTGCGGGAACCAATTTAGTTTTTAAATTACTGGTCCACCGATTTACCAGTAATTAGCTAACTTGACTTATTTAATTATTTCGGTATATTTTAAGTACTTTTGGGCGGTTAGCTCAGTTGGTTAGAGCGTCGGTCTCACATACCGAAGGTCACAAGTTCAACTCTTGTACCGCCCATTAAAATTCCAGCATTGGCAATTAGTTAATAATCACCAGATTGCGGTACGATTCAAATAGTTTTGGATTGTTGCTTTGTCCCGTAATAATTGAGATTTAAAGGATTAAAATTTTTCTCTTGGCTATTGGTTTATTCTTTTAGAATTCGGAAATCAACTCTTCGGTTGAGTGACCGCCCGGTTTCAGTCTCACTTGGGGCAAACGGCTGGGAATCGCCATAACCTTGAATTGTCATCCGGTCTAAATTGATACCAAATTTTTCATTGAGATATTTTCTGACGACCTCGCTGCGTCGAGACGAAAGCCGCCACAAGTCAAAATTACCTTCCTTCTTATCACAATGACCAGCCAATTCTACCACCAACTGAGGATTCTCGGCAAGGATTTTGCCAATTTTGTCTAAAGCAAATTTCGCTTCTTCGCTAATTTCAGAACTGCCGACTTTGAAATAGACTGAAGGGATTTTAGGCAATTCGCGCTTACGGGTCAAATAAAAATCTTTGGCAACGACTTCATCATAACTGATGTAGATTGAACAGCGCTGCGGTAGGTAATTTTTATTTGGACCATTAACCTCAAGTTGGTAAAGGCCAATTGGCAAATTGCGGAGAGTGTAAGTGCCCGATAATGTATCGGCAGTGCAACTACCAGAAGCATATCCAGTATAAGTTATCACACCACCAATCGGTTTTTGGGTTATTGAATCACAAATCATACCCCAGATTGTGCCATAGCCTAATTTCACCAGTTCCACGGTAAAGGTTTGTTCACCGATGCCTTGAATAAAAATTGAATCATTGTAAGGGAAATAATCGCCATCTGTAACACCAAACCTTAACCAGCCCGAATTTAAATTATCGAGATAGACTTCGCCCTTGAGATTAGTTTTCTGAATGGTTTGGATAATACCGGAAAATACCACGGAAGCAATGACTGGTCGTTTAGTCCTGCCGTCAATCACCTTTAATTTGAATGAACCAGAACCGGGCAAAGGAATTGCGGTGCGTAAAGCAAGGCGATGGGTGTTGCCTAAATTGCCATAAGGCACAAAGGCGTAGTCAATCGTAACTCTGCCTAAGAAGATACCACAACCGAAACTTAAACCGTTCTCATACCCTAAAGAAGCCAAGTTCTGGGGACCGGTGCGATAACCGGCCCTTAACGCAAAAACATTTTTGATATTCCATTCAATTCCAAGATTACCGTAAGGTATATTATCAAATGGCATCGTAAAATCCGAAACAATATTGAAATGGTTTGGTTTTAAACAAAACCCGATTTTGAATTGTATTGGTAATGGATAATTGGATTCACCATATCTGATGCCTAAACCAAGATTTTGGCCAGCCAAACCGACATTGAATTTTTTACCGAGTCGGAAAAGTAATCCCAAGTCGCCACTAAAACCAGTTCCTTTGATAACTTTAAGGTCCTCATAGAGACCTTTCAAAGTTGCACCCAAAAGGAAGAAATTGGTTAATTCATAACCGTAACTCAAGGCGATAAACCCGGCTTGGGTAGCAAAGGTATCGCCGGGGGTATTATTCAATGACCACTGTTCAACACCATCAGTACGGGAATAAACCCCACCTAATCCAAAACCACCTTTGCCTACTGGTAACCCAAGACTTAGATATTCATCCCGAAAACCATAGAACCATTCTTGATGGCAGAGAAAAGTTTCGAACTTATTGAGTTGAGCCAAACCGGCTGGATTCCAGTAGCAGGCGGTAGCGTCGTCGGCTAAACCAATAAAACCCTCGCCCATTGCCGAAGCGCGCGGTCCAGGACCAATTTTTAATAATGGGAATACCGTCGTCCCAATATCACTTGTCCCAAGATTTAAGATAAAGAAAAGTATGTTAAAGACTACCATTCCCTAAATCCCCCTACAATTACATTATACTAAAAGATTGATTAAAGTCAAGAGAAAATTTATCGAAACTTACCTACATCTTCGGTGCAGTTGAACAAGTTATCATCCCCTACCGCTTTTTGAGCGCAAGAGCAATTATCTTCTCAATCTCCAAGAGCGACTCGATAATGTTCATTCCAAGTTGGTTTTAAGGAATTTTATTTAGTAACGGTGGAACTTTTAACCATTAAGTCGTTTATAAATTTTTTCACTTTCTGTGAAACATTCCCGTTGCGACGAAGTCGCCATTATTTCCGGATAAAGTAACTGCTTATTCCAGAAAGGTTGGTGAATGCTATGTGTGTAAACATTATCCACATAAGACAGTGAATTTCATCTAACCACGGGTTTGGTATTACTAATATAAAACTTTCGAATCTTGTCTCCCGGTTAGGGGACTTTTTAATATTGACTTTGGTTGTTTTTAAAATATATTCAATGAGAAATGCAATGTGAGAATGCAAGTAGGTTCCCAGGACAGGTGAAAATTGCGGCTTCGATTCTGAATTGTAATTTTTTAAAATTGGGAGAAGAAATAAAAGCAATTGAACAGGCTGGCGTTGATGCCTTACACTTAGATGTAATGGATGGGCATTTTGTTCCCAACCTAAGTTTTGGCGTTCCCATTCTAAAAAGTATTCGTAAGATAACTAAACTGCCCATTATTAGTCATCTGATGGTGATAAAACCAGAAAATTTAATTGATAAGTTCATTGACGATTCCGATGGCATTATTTTTCATATTGAAGCAACCAAACGCCCTAACCTATGTGTGCACAAGATTCATCAAGTTAATAAATTAGCCGGCATATCGCTCAATCCTGATACCCCTATGGAGTCAATCTTTAAGTATTCTAAGGAAATTGAAGAAATTTTAGTAATGTCGGTCCACCCTGGTTTTGGTGGGCAAGCCTTTATCCCCGAAAGCCTGGAAAGGGTCCGTGTTATTAAAAAACATCTTGCTTCGGTTAATTCTAAGGCAATGCTGGCAGTAGATGGTGGAGTTAATTCACAAATTGCCCCTTCTTTAATTAAAGCGGGAGTGGATATTTTGGTCGCTGGCACCGCCATTTTCCATTCCAGTAATTATCGAACCGCCATTGAAAAATTGCGATGTTCGAAATAATTCAAGACCGGTTCATTAAATTACAACGCAAACTTTTAGGTTATGGCAAATTGAGCAATAAAGAGATTGAAAGTGCTTTAAGGGAGATTCGGACTCTGCTCTTAGAGGCTGATGTCAACTATAAAGTCGTCGGCGAATTTATTCGAAACCTTGAGGCAAGTTTAGCTAAAGAAAAAATCTACGAGAGCATTAAACCTGGGGAATTGGTCAATGTCACTTTATATAAAGAGCTGGTTAAACTCTTAGGTTCAAAACCGGAAAAGATTCAATTTACTGCTGACCCGTTAATCATAAATTTAGTTGGCTTACAAGGTACCGGTAAGACTTCCACTGCAGCAAAATTGGCGTATCGCTATAAGAACAAAAGACCGCTTTTGGTTGCCTGCGACCCCAAAAGACCAGCCGCAGCTGAGCAGTTGAAACTCCTTGCTGAAAAAGTGCCGGCTGATTTCTTTCCGGTAACTAATTCGGCAATTGAAACCGCATTAAATGCCTTAGAGTTTGCTCATAAACGAAAGAATCAGTTGATTATTTTTGACACGGCTGGCAGGTTGCATATTGATGATGAATTGATGCAGGAGTTAGCCGAAATCAAAATCAAAACCAAACCTCATTATAACCTTCTGGTGGTAGATGGGATGGTTGGACAAGATGCGGTAGCCCAAGCTGCGCAATTCCATTCCCAACTTGGCATTTCCGGAAGTATCATTACCAAAATGGACGGCGATGCTAAAGGTGGGGCAGTAGTTTCGATTCGGACAGTATCCGGAGCCCCGGTCTATTTTATCGGTACCGGTGAAAAAATTGAAGACTTAGAAGAATTCTATCCCGACCGAATCGCCTCAAGGATTTTAGGGATGGGCGATATTGCCAGTTTGGTCGAAAAAGTTGAGTCGGTCATCGAAATTGAAGACCAGAAAAAGGCTGCGGAAAAATTTATCAAAGGCGAATTCGACTTGGAAGATTTTTTAAATCAACTCAAGGCAATCAAAAAGATGGGAAGTTTATCCAAATTGTTAGCAATGGTACCTGGCGCCCAAGCCGCTTTAGGCGGTCTGAATTTAGACGAAGTTGATTTTACTCGAACCGAAGCAATAATTCTTTCGATGACCAAAGAAGAAAGAAAAAAACCAGAAATCATTGACGGTTCACGAAGAAAGCGCATTGCCTCTGGCAGCGGCACTACCGTTGAGGAAGTAAATCGGCTCTTAAAAGAATTCAAACAAGTTAAAGAATTAAGTAAAAATCTGGGCAAAGGTCTCTTAAGTTTTAATCCAATCCGTCCGCCCAAAGGATTTAGACGAAGATAACATTTTAATCTTCGGTACCGAGCGAAGAGCTTTTGGTCGGTCAAATAGTATAAAATCAAAGATGAATTTTTAGTAGTGTTATGACCGAACCAAGATGTCATCTTATGACAAACCTTATCTTTTGGTTATCAATCACTGGCCACCATTATAACGAAATCTTTAAACCAATCGTCCTAATGATACTCTCTTTTTTCTTACTCTGGTTCAATCCTAAACACTTTCTCAACATCTTTATCCGCTAAAAAACAAAAACTAAAAAGGATGTGAGACATCTTTGCTTTACAGTGAAATTAACTATGTTATGACAGAGCCAAAATGTCCCCTTAACTGCAAAGCGACATGTCCCCTTATGATAAACTTTTTCTTTTGACTGTCAATCATCGGTCACCATTATAACGAAATCTTT
>JBDRUX010000071.1:0-12941 GCA_039801565.1 Caldifarciminota bacterium | reverse complement strand
GAACAAAATTTCTTTACTTGTCGAATCGGCAAAGCCGATTTTGAAAGATAAAAAGAAAATTCCTCAAGAATTCGACTGCGTCGAATTTGATTATCTGGAAATTAATATCTTTTCGGTTACAGTCGTGGTAATTCCCTGACCAGCATCATCATAATATGTTGCCTTTATGGTATAGAGATAAACACCATTAGCAGGATAGACGCCAGTCTCATCTCTACCATCCCATTCGATTTGATTATAACCACTCGAACAGAGAACAGGCCCCAATCGCTTCACTAACCTACCATTAATGGTGTAAACACTTACTCGAACTACCGCCGATTTTGTTAGTTTGAATGTGAAATAGGTTTTTGTCTTGACCGGATTGGGATAGACCAATGCATCAAGTATCCTTAGCCCTGGCTTTTGCAAATTCAATTCAAGTTGGATTTTAGTCTGGTTAAGCAAACAATCATAAGCCATAACAACCAACGTATCGGTCGACTTGGTTAGCCGTAACGGTTCTGGATAAGTGAAGCGTCCTTGAGTATATGAATTATTGTCATATATGAAATACTCTCCTAAACCAATTGGTACGCCGCTCGCAGGATCGTAAAAAAATAAGGAACAGCCAGTAACTGTATTAGTCAAGATGAGAATACCAGAAATATCGTAAAGTGTACCGGATAAAAAAAATTGCTCTGGAACCAAAGAACCATTGGCAAGCAATTTACCCGAAGCATATAAGTTAACCATAGGACCAACGGTATCAACTCGTGGTGTGGTGTCATATGATATCGGCACAGAGTCCTTTGTCGCATAATAATAAAATCGGCTATCAGTATAGCCAAGACCGATTCTGGCACTATTAGCAATCTGAGTATAACCATCACCCCGCATAAATTCATTTTGCCCCCGCGGAATAATGAATAACCGATTGAACAATTGGGAGTCTCTCACTTTACCGACACCACGAAAGAGTTCATACCCAGGTAATTGATAATTAATAGTATTAACTCGATTATTGAAATAACTCGAATAAGTCCTTAACCACTTTGGACCATAAACGGTGAGATAATAATTGGCTGGGATTGAAGGGATAGAGCAGATAAGACTGCAAACTTCACCTAAGCGAAAAGTGTCGGGTATAACTTGAAATCGGACATTACTGGTCTGCGGTAAGTTTAATACCGTTGCCGGGTCACCAAAAAGATGATATTTTGTATCATAGGTCCAAGCGCCAAAGAAAGCCTCGCCAATCGTTACCGGAAAGGTATCGGTGATAATATTGGTTAGCGCCAGAGCAAAGTATAAATTGGTGCCAGCACTGGTTGCTTTGGTTGCTCCAATTGTACCAATGCAACCATCCGGTTTTCGCACCAGTTCTTCGGCAATCGCCTGATAACGAGTATCTTCAAATCTACCCACCCCGCAACTGCCAAAAAAGGCAAAGGGATTTCTCCGCCCATTATTAACTTTTACCACATCTTCTTCAACATAAAATGCCTTTTCGTGGGCAAGTTGCCAACCGGCACCATGCCCAAAATAGTATAATAGCAAGGCGCCTTGATTTAAGGCTTGGATGAAACTGGTTCGGGCTTGGGGTTTAGCATATTCAGTGCTCGGGGCAAATGGATACTCTGTTAGATAGACCTTTACCGGTTCAAGCCTGTCTTGATAAGCGTTGGCAATCGCTTCGCAGTCTATAATGTGAGTCCAAATCATTCCTTGGTCCGGTTTACCAGCTCCAACCCATTCGTCATCGGCTAAAAGCAACAACCTGCTATTCCAAAAGCCATCGGGTTTTAACTCGTATTCTTTAACCTTGTTTAGGAATTCTCGTACCGCCCGATCGGTCCGAGCGGTTATCCTGCCTAATATCATATCCGGATACTGGTCGTTATCGAGTCGGGCATAGTAGACATCCAAGGCTAATGCTTGCATCGAGTAAACATCCGGGTCAAAATCAAATCCTTGCTCATAAGCCGGTAGCATCGGGAAGTCATTAAAGCCAAGGTTGTTTTTATAATCGTAAGTGGCATCGCCGACCAGTAACCCATAAATTGGTCGTTTGTCCTTGAAAAATTGCCTTATTGCTCCGGGTTCTTCGATGCCAAAGGAATAATCATCGTATATGTTACTGAGTTTGACGGCATCGGCTCGGGCGTTAGGGATATTGGTTATATTGTTGGTGCGATATTGGGCAATTAGTTGGGCAGATGGATATAATTCGTCCGGTGCTATAATGTAATAGTCAACCCGGTTTGGGTTAGTTTTAAGTTTACCCGGTTGGCGTAATTCAATCTTTACCGGTTTTTTTAGTTTGCCAAGATCCGTAATATGATAACATCGGGTTTGAGGGGATGGATCGACCCAAAATAACAAAGAATCGCTATTTTGAATGAAATTGGTAATCAACCTGGGTTTTCTTCTATCAGTTATATCTAAGATAATCGGCGTCCGTGTCACTTCCTTTACATTAATTGTTCCAGCATTGCCTAAGGAATCAATAGTGAAAGTGAGGTCATACCGATTAAGATTGAGTTTCTGGCAATAAAAAACATCAATATAGTCAAGATACAGTTGCATTTCACCTGAGCCGAAGAGTTGAATGCGTAGAGTATTTTGGTCAGAGTTAACCTTGGGCAGAGAGTCTTTAGTCCAGATGTACGGTGTATAACGTGCAGTTCGAAATTGTCCAGTCCCTACCATTATTTCATTCAGATAGACATTGAAATTGGCGCTCAAATTTGTCTCGGGCTGATATAATGCAATCCTGATTTTTTCAATCGAATCCACATTCGGTATAACGATTGGAATCTCTAAATTAATTTCCGATTGGTCCACCGCTTTCGTCACATTTTCCCACAACCATAATAAGCCAGAGCGAGCCGGGCATAATTTGTCTTGTTCATAGTGAATCTTAGAACGGGTAGTATGAATCACTGGAAAATTAGGGGACGGCGGGGCGGATAGAGTCGGTATTCGTAAGCCAGGTTCAGTGCCATAGGTTAACCAATAACAGTTGTAATTGGTGAAGTAATTGGTCTGGAACAAGTTGCCGGCGCTGTCCCAGTCTGATACCGAGTTGCCATAGAATATGATGTAATCCTGGGTATCAAAAGATGAATCTTGTTCACCATACACATAGATGGGAATTTCAACCATAGTGTCCGGATAGTCGAGATTTGATGACCATTTGCCAATATTGAAGAGCCGAAAGGTCTTTGGATTAATTGTTCGAAGATTAAGGTTTAGATTTTTTAAGTCTTGATAACTAATCTTATAAACCCCGGTGGATTCAATTTTAATCTTAATCCAATTACTGGCAGTGCTAAAGAAATTGGTGGTTTGCTTTTGGGTTGAAGCGCTTGAAGGGATTCGCCAAAATTTTGCCTTGGTGCCGTTTAATAATGTCCGTTCATAGATTCTATCAAATACATCCGGTTTGTGTTGGAAAGCCTGGGGTTTTTGAGAAAAGTTTACGCTAACAGTCAAGGTTTCATAAAGAATCAATTCCTTTTGAACTGGATTAAATTGAGCTGGTGAAATGATTAATTTCGCAACCCGAACATCACGCCAATAACCGATTTCTTTAATTGCTACTACCTCTTCTGGATAAAACTGGTTTTGGTTATATACTCCGGCTGGTTCAAATGTGACATCGGACCAAGTTAATTTTGGTACCGGAGCGATATTGATATTATGATAAATTTTTATCCCAGCGGTTTTGACTTGAGTATAAACCGAACCGGTTTGTGGTATTCCAATCAAAACCTGACACATTGGTAAATCGGGGTTGCCAACGCTTGCCATTAATCGTTCACAGCCAGCCAATTCAATTTGATGGTACAGGGCTCGCTTTCCATTCTGTTCTAAAGGTAACTCCTTGGGCTTTTCATCAATCTTTGTGAAGAATTGAAAGGTGATTCCGCTATCCGAAGCGTTTAAGACCACAAATTTTCCATTGTTATTTGTTAATACCTCCACTTCCTTTCGTATCGACGTAGGTTCGAGATTCCGCACCTTGGCGAAGTTATAACTGACCAAAGCCAAAATTGGTAAGATAAAGAGCAATATTTTTGTATCCCGCATTAGTCAATTATATGCCTAAGCCGATTTTAGTCAATATTAGTAATTTAGTGGAACTGTTCGATGCCTTCTTTCTAAACTAAACATTTCTTCTGAAGTTTAAGGATTACCAAAAAATTGGTTTGTTTAACATTTAGTTTCTTTTTGGGTTTGCTCAAGAGGTTTATTTGATTTAAAGTGGTTTCATAAAGCCAGTTTATCTAAAAATATTGACAAGCACCGATTATTTTGTTATAATATACCAATCAGGGGAAGCCAAGAATCAAAGTCTTAAGCCGCCATAAAAAGAGGGGGTTGTGATGAGTAAAATAAATTTCCAACAACTTAAAATTAAAACGTTTGGATTAATACTCATCGGCTTGGCTTTTGTCTTGCAAGCCAATGCCCAGGTTCTTATCTGGTATGATGATATGACCAATTTCCCAACGAACTGGACAACCGGAGGAACCGGCGGTCCTTGGACCCGTGTCTCGACTCGTTATAAGTCCTCACCGTATAGCGCCAAATGTACTCCTAATGCTAATTATTCCAATAATCAGAATAATTGGATGCAAAGAAATATTAATCTCTCTGGTTACGAAAATGCTGCGGTCGTCTTTTCAATCTGGCAGAATACCCAATCTAACGATTACATCTATTTTGAGTATCGCCAGGGTAGCAATTGGATCACTCATTGGGCAAGAGCCGGCAATTACGGTGGTTTTGACCAGCAGGTGATGGCAAATATTCCCAATAATGCCACTGCCATCCGTTTCCGTTTCGCCAGCGATGGTAGTGGTACAGCTGAAGGAGTTTATATTGATGATGTTTATCTCTACGGATATCGTTATGATGTCGGCTGTACCCAAATTATCGCACCGACTGATACAGTGGATTCTGGTCAAGTAGTTACGCCGCAAGGTGTGGTTTACAATTTTGGTGATTTTATTTCCACTTTCAATGTCCGGATGCGCATCGGTTCTTTCTATAATAATGCTCAGCAGGTAACAAATTTACCACCCGGGGGCAGTCAAACCAGGACCTTTACCAACTGGACCGCACTGCAACGCGGCACCCATCTGGTGCGTTGTTCAACTGAGCATCCCAACGATATTAACCGTAGTAATGACCGAACCATTGGCTATGTTACAGTTAGAGTGCGTAATGTTGGCACCGCTGCAATTATTGCTCCAACTGGCACAGTTGACTCGGGTCAAGTGATTATACCGAAGGCAGAGATAAGAAATTATGGCACAACAACCGAGACTTTTACAGTCTATTTTTGGATCAGTACTGGCTACGCATCTTCCCGGGTTTTGACTTTGGCAAGTGGTGCCGCCGAGACTACCAGTTTTGACCCCTGGATTGCCCTGCCACGGGGAACTCATACCACAAGATGTAGTACCGCCTTGGTTGGTGATATGAAACCGAGTGATAACCGTCAGACCGGTTCAGTAACAGTACGGGTGCGTGATGTTGGGGTGACTAAAATCCTTGTGCCAACCGGTTATATTGATTCAACCGCTACTTTAATTCCGCAAGCTAAGATTCAAAATTACGGAACTCATCAGGAAAATTTAAGTGTGATTTTCCGTATCACTGGCCCTGTTACTTGGAGCACAACTGCTAATGTGACAAATTTGAATCCTGGGGAAGAAAGGCTAATTAACTTCGCGCCCTGGACAATCGGACCACGCGGGAATTACACAACTCGCTGTTCAACCGCTTTGGTTGGTGACCAAATAACTGCTAATAATTGGCGCGACAGCAGTTTCGTGGTTAGGGTGCATGATGTTGGCGTAGTAGATATCTCTTCACCGCCCAGTTCGGTTGATTCGAACACAACCGTGCCCGTAACTGCAACTGTCCGAAATTACGGTTCAGAGACTGAGAACTTTTCGGTGCAATTCCGGATTGGCAATTTTTATACCAGTAACCGAACCTTAACCCTACTCCCCGGGGAATGGGCAGTTGTCAATTTTGATACCTGGCAGGTGCTGCAGACTCGGAATACCTATTTTTACGCCTGCTCAACCAGTTTAGGCAATGATGCTAATCCAAATAATAATATTAAGACCGGTAGCGTTACGGTACAAGTTCACGATGTTGGGGTTGCCCAAATTCTGTCACCGCCCAGTCAGGTTGACACTAATACTAATGTACCGGTGCAAGCCTTGGTTAAAAACTATGGCACCTATCAAGAAACCTTTACTGTCGAATTTCGGATTGATAATTTCTATTCGGATACCAGCACCATTACTATTCAAGCTGGTGACTCGAGTTTTGTCAATTTTGCTACTTGGTCAGTGACCCAACCCCGTGGCAATTATAGTTTGCGCTGTAGTACCAAATTGAGTTCGGATGCTAATCCTAATAACAATATCCAATCCGGTTCGGTTGCGATTATGGTGCACGATGTCGGTGTGGCAACTTTCAACTCACCACCGCCAGAAGTTGATACCAATACCACAGTTTTAGTCAGCGCTACGGTAGCTAATTATGGCACCTACAACGAAACTTTTAATGTTAGATACAAAATCGGCAATTTCTATTCCAGTGTCCGTTCAGTAACTGTGGCGCCTAATAGTTCCCAACTGGTTATTTTCGATGATTGGCCAGTTCTACAACCTCGAGGAACTTACCCACGCCAGTGTAGCACTATGGTGAGTAATGATGTCAATCCCAATAACAATCAAATAAGCGGTTTGATAACGGTCAATGTCCACGATGTTGGAGTTATTGGTTTCGCTAACCTGCCGACTGCGGTTGACTCTGGTACCGCCGTAACAATTCAGGCACAGGTAGCCAACTATGGAACCTATTCCGAAAACTTCACTGTACAATGTTTAATTGCGCCTAATTACAATTCGGTTCGGAATATCACTTTGCCAGCTGGTGAGACAACCTTAGTGACTTTTGACCTATGGAACGCGCTAACTCGAAATTACAACTTAGTTCAATGTACTGTTCAACTTAATGACAACAATCCAGAAAATAACTACCAAAGTGAAAGTGTCTTTGTAGTGGTGCGTGATGTTGCGGTCTTAGCGATTATTGTTCCAGCGGAAACAACATCCCAGGGCCAAGGTATCGTTCCGAAAACGCAAGTTTTTAATTTTGGCAATCAATCGGTTAGTTGTCCGGTCTGGTTTAAGATAACGAAAGGTTTAACCCCAATCTACCTTGATACGGTTAACATCAACTTAGAACCGAATAGTCAACTCGTGGTTGAATTTGCTCCTTGGCGACCGGAATCATTGGGGATTTATTGGTTAGAGACACGAGTTGTTTTGCCGGGAGATATGCATCCTAACAACGATTTTCTAACCGGTAGCACAATTGTTAGTCCCTATTTTGCCTGGATTCAAAAGAGCCCGTTACCGCTTGGTAGCGGAAAAAAAGTAAAACAAGGCGGTTCATTGGTCTTTGTGCCGGAGTCAACCGTCTATGCCTTAAAAGGTTCGAATACCAATGAATTCTACCGCTATCATATCGCCAATGATAGTTGGACACAAGTTTGCTCAATACCAAGCCTTGGTGCAAAACCGAAACGAGTAAAAGGTGGCGCTTGCTTATGTTACGGCGGCGGTTATATCTATGCACTAAAAGGGAGTAATACCGCTGAGTTCTGGCGCTATACCCCACAGGTGGATAGTTGGTATGAAAAACAACCGGTTCCAGCTGGACCAAAAGGTAAAAAGATTAAAGGTGGTTCGGGTTTGGCTTTTGTTACTAAAGACGATACCAATTTTATCTTCTGTCTTAAAGGAAGCAAGACCGATGAATTCTATGCCTATTGGATTGACGCTGATACCTGGTTGGTACGAAAATCAATAACCCTTGCCCCTTCAGGTAAACCAATTAGTAATGGCAGTTGTATGACCTATGACCTGTTGACTAATACAATATTTGTCCTCAAAGCTAAAACCAACGAATTTTACGCCTATGATGTAAATCAAGATTCCTGGCGGATAAAAACACCGATGCCGCTCTTTGGGACAATGAATAAGAAAAAGAAAGTAAAAGACGGAGCAGCTATCGTCAGTGACGGTGCCGGCTTGTTGTATGCCTTCAAAGGTGGCAATACTAATGAATTCTGGGCTTATGAGATTGAAAAAGACACTTGGGTTACTAAAGAACCAATCCCACTGGGTACGAATAAGAAACGGGTGAAAGCCGGTGGTTCGCTAACAATTGCCCCTGGATTGAAACGGATTTACGCTTTCAAGGGTGGCAACACCAACGAATTCTGGATGTATAAGATGGCGCAGCCGCAACTTCAAATCCCGTCGCCATACAATGCCCAAGAAGGAATAACCAGTAGTTCTAACCAACCACTTAAGAATAATCGAGTGAACATTGTGCCCAATCCAGCAAGTAAGGTCGCAATGGTGGAATACGAGTTGGCAAGACCGGCTGGGTTAATTCTAAAGCTCTACAGCGCTTGTGGCGAGTTAGTGCAAATACTTTCCTACCCCGCTAATGCCAATATGGGCAAAATTAAATTAGACATTTCCGAATTACCGGTCGGTGTCTATGTCGTTAAATTAGAAAGTCCGCATTGCAAACTTTCGAAAAAATTGGTGAAGATGCGTTAAAACGAATTCGCGAACAAAAGCGTTATCCACTGATACTTGTCGTTTTGCTATTACTCGATAATTATTGTTAAACGATGTCGTTGAATGATTAGTTTTGCTCAACCGATGCTTTGCATTTAACAGTTCAGCAATTTCAAAAAACCAAAAAGACGAGCGTCGAATCCAAATCGGATTTTAAAAGATAAAAAGAAAATTCCTCAAGAATTGCTTACTTTTCCGAATAAGAATTCTTTTGCGGATTGACATTCGTTCGGCTTCTTTTTTAGAAAGGCTTACCTGTCAACTTGTCATTTCGTTATTTGGTTCGATATGCACTGTTACTGAAGCCCCAACAATCGAATTTCTTATCGCCTCTTCAATTTCGGTTGCGACACGATGAGCGTCGTCAAGATGGGTATCATCTTTCATCCGGATATGAACCGTAATTAAAAGTTTACCTCCGTAATCGTGGACATGAATATCATGGGCATCAGCGACACCATCCCGGTTATGCACAATCTCTTTAATCTTATCCACGACCATTGGCTTTGGTGCCTCACCTAATAAAAAACTTCCTGACTCCCGAATGATAATCACTCCGGTATAAACGATAAGAAGTGAGATTCCAATTCCCAAGACTCCATCCAGCCAATAGATGCCTAGATGGAAAGCCATAAAACCAATTACAACAAGCGCGGTAGCAATCGAATCGGTTCGATGGTGCCAAGCATCAGCTTTTAAGGATGAAGAATTAATTCTTTTACTAAGATTAAGTGCAACTGCAGTTAAAAATTCTTTGACCAGAATTGAAAGCCCAAGGAGAATTATAATAAGAAGATTAGTATGAATTGGTACGGGCTGGATAAACCTTTTAATTGAATTTATCAAAAATTCGATACCAACAAAAATTAAGATTGAAGCGACAATAATCGCCAAGATTTGTTCGGCTCGACCATGGCCGAAAGGATGTTTCTCATCCGGCGGCTTAGCCGAAATTTTAAAACCGGCTACAATTAAAACCGAAGTGAAAATATCCGATAAGGTATGCAACGAATCCGCAATCAACGCAATGCTATTTAAAATTGTTCCAAAAGTGAATTTCAAAATGAACAATAATAAATTAACAACGATACTGAGAAAACCCTCAAAATAGCCATAATTTTTTACCTGGTCACCACGATTTAGTCGAAAAAGTAAAATTAATTTATCAACGATTTTATTCACAACGCAAGGTGCTTGAGTATAACCTTTTTCTCAATAATGTCAATGGTAATCGTAAGGCGTGTTTCATGCTAAGTGTTCCTCCAAATACCCAACGGAATTTCCTTGTGGATAACACATACAGAACCATAATATATAGTGCCAGAAAAACTTGAAATATATTTCAAGTTTAAAATGATCAATTTTTTCGTCTATCTATTTGATTTTTAATATTTTATATTTAATTTTCCTTTGGGAGGGGGTATCGTATAGGGGGTGACCCCGTAGGCTACCCCCTAAGCTACCCCGTAGGTTGCTTGGGGAGTTACCTCGGAAGCTACTTGGGGAGCTGGTTGGTAAGCAGGTTAGGGAGTGACTTCGTAAGCAACTTCCGAAACAAGTTAGGAAGTAACCTCGGAAACAGGTTAGGGGGCTACTTCGTAGGCAACTTCGGGAGCAAGCTTGGAAGCTACCTCGTAGGCTATCTGGGAAGTAAGCGGGTAGACAAAGGGCTGGTTTAAAATTTTTGTCTAAGTATGCAATCCTTTATTTTTTCCAGTATTGTCTTATCCAAATTTAGTTTCAGTCCTTGTGCCATTGCGAGTTCGATTTGTTTTTTAAGTTCATTATCGGAATAGCGGCGGGTAAATTTATCGAGTTTTCGGGCAAAGTTAAGATAGCTCAGATTCTGCCAGGTTGGTACACCAAATTTACCCAATATCTCTTTCATTTCATTTTCCAGTTTTTCCTGATGGGTTTATGCCTTTCGCATTTTTCTTCGGTCGCCCGGCTCAATTGCTTGCCTTTGGCTTCGCAGCTTTTTATCCTCCATTTTTCTAGTCGGTGTTTAGCTTTTCGCACACTCATTCTTACTCCCTTTCAATTTACTCATTATTTTCGTGATTGTTTCATAATTGAACTCCCAGAATTAAAAAACATACTTCTTATTATTATTATATTTTATTATAACCCGGCTTCCAACTCAGCATCCAACTTTGACTTAAACCCTTTAAATTTAGTTCTTTTCAGAACCTCAAAGAAATCGTCGAAATCTTTTGGCGTAAGGAAAGAGAAATAATAAATTTGTTTTTTCTGATTTGAATTGATTGCATTGAAATGCTCTACCGCATACTTATATTGGGATTTAGTCTTTACTGAAACATCGCCGCCTTCTTTTATCTTATCTATTAGCGAATCATCTTTTATCTCTACGACAATGATACAATTGCTTTTCTTGATAAAGAAATCTGGATTGAATCGGTCCTGCCTGGTTTGAGTTCCTTTCTGCCAAGAATACTCTATGCTATAAAATCCGGTATCTCTTGACTTTATCCAAGCATCTACCAAATTAGCATTAGCAATCAATCGTTCAACAAATTTCCTTTCCGGTTCGGAAGCCGTAAATACAACATTCAAAGGTGTCTTGAATTGGTATTTATTCGCCACTCTCTTATCAGCCGATTTCGGCAAATTCTCGTCCTGGATAACTTCAGTTAACACCGCCTTGTCTTCATTTTGGCTTAACCTCAATGCCTCTTCATCATAAAATACACTGTAGCCTTTTCGCAAATTGCTGACCCCAATTGTGGTCGTCTTCAAATCTGAGGTATTTAATTCAAACAAATTCTTCTCTTTAATCAAATAGCGCAAGGTCTTCGTCTTCTTTCGCTTTACGACACCAAATGCTTGTAATACCTTATGATAATTTTCCTCGCTAACCAAATCGTTATCATATCCAATCTTGGCTAAAGAGTTCTTTATTATCTCTCGGATTTTTTTCTTGTTAAACTCTTTAGCATAACTTGTCCCTTCCTCTAAGTCATACGCTTTTAACCTTTCTATCACATCACGAACTACGGTATCTAAAGGATACATTTTATACTCAATCTTAGTCTTTTTCTCCTCCCTTTCCCCAGTTATAACTTCTTCATAAATTGTAGTCTTATCTACACTTTCTAATTGCTGGGAAAAAGCTATATAGCCTTTCTTTAATAATTCATAATGCGTTTTCTTCTCTGTGGCAAAAGATTGTTCTTCCTTTTTATAATTTATCTGGTAAATAATAAAGTTATAGTCCTTCTCCTTTCTAATCGGATAGGAATGGAGTTTCTTTTCGATTTCCAGCACCTCTTCGACCAGATTTCTAATGTTTTTCGCCCAATTGTCATGGTTAAAGACCCTTACCACTGGTTGTTCGCCCTTATAGACCTCAGGAATCCTCAATCCTCTACCCAAGACCTGAGCGATTAAGAGTTTGGAATTGAATGCCCGTTCTTCGTGTGGCACAATCTGAAAGACATTTTTAACATCCCAGCCTTCGGTTAACATACTAACTGAAGTAATCCATTCTATTGGGTCTTCTTTACTGTCCACTCGCTCCAGCCTTGCCACATTCTTTTTATGCTCATTTGACGAAGTAACGATTAAGATTTTCTTTTCGGCTTCCTTTTTAGCGATTCGTTCTTTATCCGCAATAAAATCAATCCATTTTTCAGTTAACTTTTTGCAGTGGTTAATATCCTTGGTAATTATTATGGTCAAAGGTTTTATCTTGCGCCATCGCTTTTTATTTTCCAGATGGTTATCGTAAATCTTTTGAAACTTTTCTTGCTCACCACCTGGGCTGTCTTCGGCCACATATTCTATAGTTTTTGCCATTTTGTCTTCGATTGCTTCTCTTAAAGAATATCTAAACACAACATCAGTAAAATATTCATTTTGGATATAAGCGGTTCCGGTCGCACCCACGATATAATAAAAATTAAATTCCGGATTTAATAAAAACTCCTTCCACTTCTTGATTGCAAAGTCTCTTCCCGGTGGATTGAAAATATGGTGGGCTTCGTCATTCAAAACCAAAGTCCTTTCACCATTTCCTTTTAGACTATCCCTTACCGATGATTTCACATACTCATAAACCGAATGAATATTCTCAATACAGATATCACCCTCTTTGATTCTTTTCGTGGCATTGATAATTCTTGGATTTTTAATCTTGGCATCTTCTGGCATCAGTCTTAATAATTCCGAATCACCGGACAAAGCAGTAAATTTTTCACTTAGTCCTTTCTCAATTGTAACCGAAGGCGCTAAAACCAAAACCCTATCTACTAC
>JBDRUX010000070.1:0-13238 GCA_039801565.1 Caldifarciminota bacterium | reverse complement strand
AGATGTTCCTCAAGGTCTTTCATATCAATATGGTTGTAGCGGTGCCGTTCGGCCTTGGACATCCTAATACCATCAATGATTGAAGCATGATTGAGGGCATCGGAAATTATCGCATCCTGTTCATTAAAAAATACCTCAAATAGCCCACCATTGGCATCAAAACAAGAAGAATAAAGAATTGCATCCTCAGTGCCAACGAATTGGGCAGTTTTGGCTTCTAAGATTTTATGAATATTTTGCGTGCCGCAGATGAAACGAACCGAAGACATTCCGTAACCGTATTTCTTTAAACCTTCTTTTGCCGCTTCGATTACCTTGGGATGACTGGATAGACCGAGATAATTGTTGGCACAGAAATTGATGACATCGCGCAGTGGTGCTTTTTCGGGATATTCGACTTTGATGTCAGGGGCTTGGGGTGTATGGATATATCTTTCTTCTTTGTAGAGCCCGGCTTCCCGTAACGATTTTAGTTCATTTTGCAAAAATTCTTTTATTTTGCCATATGCCATATCTTTCTCCTTTCTTATGCGGGGTTATTTCTTCGTTGTTTTGCCGCTGCCAATTCATTTTTATCAGGAAATAGAACAATTTTTGCGGATTGGCGAGGGCGTTCTAACATTAAAGAAAAACCTTTATCATACTCTTCCAAGGCGAACATATGAGTGATAACCGGACTTGGGTCAAGACGACCCGAAGCCAATAGGTTTCGATTCCGATACCAGGTGTCAAACATCTTTCGACCATTGATACCGTGAATTTGACAACCTTTAAAGACAATGCCATTGTTATAATCTACCATTAAGGGTGAAGTTGGTGCGATACCAAAAGCGGTAACCCGACCACCCTTGCGCACCATTCGGAAACAGTCAACGATTGACTCATTACTGCCCACCATTTCTAAGGCGATATCAACGCCTTGCCCATTGGTATGGTCGCGGACAAATGTCAAACGCTCATCCGCGGTGGTTTTATTAGTGTAGAGCAAGTAATCAGCGCCCATTTTTTTGCCAATTGCCATATTGAAGTCGTATTTACCAATTAAGAAGATTTTTGCTACCCCACAAACTCGGGCAACGCCAACCGCAAATAACGAAATCGGGCCATCACCAGTAATGACCATTGTCTTACCGGCTACATCATTGTCTTCGCCCAAGACCGCATAACAGGCATTACCCAAAGGTTCTTGAATGGTGGCAAATTCGGGTGGGATTGATTTGTCATTGAGCCAACAGACTGATTCGGGTATCGCGAAATACTCGGCGAATGCGCCATCGCAATCCACACCTAAGATCTTCATATGTTCGCCAATATGGAATTGACCGAGCAAGGCGGTCAAGTCGGCTGGATCGTAGATATGGGTCTCGGCTGAGACATAATCGCCAACCTTAACCCTTTTGACACTGGAACCAACTTCCACGACTTCACCAGCCACCTCATGACCCAAAATTTGCGGTAATCGTTTTTCGCCGATTCGACTTTGTGCCCAAGGGTCCCATTTGTAGATATGAACATCGGTACCGCAGATCGAAGTTGCTTTTACCTTCACAACCACCCAATCCGATTTCGGTTTTGGTGACTCCACTTCTTTATATTCGGCACCAAAATCGGGTCGGGTCTTAACTACCGCTTTCATTTTCATAATTTCCTCCTCTTTGAACTCTTAAACAATTTTTAAACTTCATAACTTTCTTTTCAATTCTTCAATTATTTTTACACCGGCGCTAGTGCCAACTCGATTGGCCCCGGCTTTAATCATTGCTAAAGCGGTCTTATAATCGCGAATTCCGCCCGAAGCCTTGACGCCCATTTCGGCACCAACCGTTTTTCTTAGTAATTTTATATCAGCGACCGTTGCCCCACCAGTTGAAAAACCAGTGGAGGTTTTAACAAATTTGGCTTGTGCTTCTTTAGCTATGAGGCATGCCTTTATCTTTTCTTCGTCAGTTAAAAGGCAGGTCTCTAAGATAACCTTTACGCTATAAGGCTTTGCTGCCTTAACCACTTCTAAAATATCATTTTTCACAAAATCATAATTATTAGATTTCAAAGCACCGATATTCATCACCATATCAATCTCGGTGGCGCCATCGGTTATCGCTTGCTCGGTCTCTAAGACTTTAATTTTCGTTGTAACCGCACCGGTAGGAAAAGCCACCGCACAACCAACATTAACTCCTGAGCCTTTTAGTAGTTCAGCGGCCAATTTAACATAGTAGGGATTAACAAAGACGGTAGCAAAATTATATTCCTGGGCTTGGCGACACAACTGCTTTATATCAGCTTCGGTTGCTTCGGGTTTTAGTAAAGTATGGTCAATGAATTTGGCAAATTTTAAAATTTGGGATTCGTCCATATTATTGGCCAAAGATTTGGGAGAAGATTTCTTCGGGGACCGCTGCTCTTTCGGCTAAGGTCTTATCTAATCCATCGGACAGGAGATTATAGATTTCGGTAAGTCCTTTGGCTTTGGCTAATTTTTTGGCAAGCATCATCTTGCCGATCATCCGACCAAAAGAATTTGGTACATCTGCCATTGCTGGTAGCGCCACAACCCGAGTACCTTCTTTAGTATCTTCCAGTCCTAAGCCAAATTCGGCAAATCCTTCTCTAATGATATCGGCGATTTCAAACTCTTTGCTTTGTCTTGCTATGTCGCGCGCCGTCTTAAATTCGGCTATAATCGGAGAAGGTTCAAAAGTTCCTTTCAACGAAACGGTTGCATCTATGATTCGTTCGGAAACTTTCGCCGCAAGCCGAAAACCTAAGGTTTGTAAAAACAAAAGGATTTGGGCATAAGTTGTTTTTAAATTGATTAGGTCGTTGGCTTGTAGGCAAGCAAAACCTTTAGTTATTAAGTCAAAGATTATTCCAATCACTTTTGGCGTGTTTAAATCATCATCCATTGCTGACCGAAAATTAGCCGTGTCAATATTTTCCGCTTCGACTTCAATTTTGCCAATTTTGGCTTCGGCTTGCCTTAGAAATTCACTAATTCGGGTCCAAGCGTTTTCCGCAGCCGAGAGACGCTCGAAGCTGAACTCAATTGGGCTACGGTAATGAGCTTGTAGGAAATAAAGCCGGATGCTATTGGGTGAAAAACGAGCCAAAATGTCTTTAGCCGCATAATAATGTTTGGTTGACTTCGCCATCTTTTCACCAGCAAGATTTAGCAGCGCATTATGAATCCAGTAATTGACAAAAGGTTTACCGGTCGCACCTTCGGATTGGGCGATTTCATTTTCGTGATGGGGAAAAATTAAATCTTCCCCACCCATATGAATATCAAATGTTTCACCTAAATAGTGCATACTCATTGCCGAACATTCGGTATGCCAACCTGGCCTACCTTTACCCCAAGGGCTATGCCACCAAGGTTCGCCTTCTTTTGACGATTTCCAAAGCACAAAATCTAAGGGACTCCGTTTCTTTTCATCCGGACTAATTCGTGCCCCAGCTATCAAACCATCTAACCGTTTCTTGGAAAGTTTACCATAGTCAATAAATTTCGTCACATCATAGTAGACATCACCATTGGATACATAAGCCAAGCCTTTCGTAATCAGGGTTTGCACCAATTCAATAATCTCTTGAATATGTTGAGTTGCCCGAGGATAAATATCCGCTGAACTGATGTTTAAGTTCAAAGCTACTTCAAAATATTCTTGGATAAATTGTTCGGCAATTAACCGGTAATCTCTTTGTTCTTCCTTTGACCGTTGGATAATTTTGTCATCAATATCAGTAAAATTCTGAACAACATAGGTATTGTAGCCGGAGAAGTTAAGGTATCGTTTTAAAACATCAGCAGTTAGATAGGCGCGCATATGACCCAGGTGGGGATGGTCTTGAACCGTCATTCCGCAAACATAAATCCGAACCGGTTTTGAAATTGGTGTGAATGGCTCTTTTTCTTGCGTAATGGTATTGGTCAATAAAAGCATTTGCCCTCAATTTTATTTAAAGGTGGTGCTTTTGTCAACCGTTCGGTTTCCCGCCCGCTTACCGCATTCCTCTCGCCACTTCCCGCTATTTTATCTCAACTATCAACCTCACAACTCCTTAGGATATCAGAGATAGACTTTAGCTGAGATTGTGATGAAATCCTGAAAAAGGCGAATTTGCTTATCCACTCAATACTACCGGGATAACCACTGGTTGCCGACATTCGAATTCTTAAGGGATTTCTTTTCTTTCAAAATCGGCTTTACCAATTTTAACTCTTGAACCATTTTGAACTTCTTGACCTTCTGCCGTTGTTATTCAAGTTGCCATTGATTAGAAAAGAAGCCCCCGGCTTTTATGCCACCCCAACCTTTCTGTTTTACCTCATCGCTTATGATAAGAAAATCCGGGAGTCCCGCCCCTGAGTAAAATACTCCAAAACGGTCGGATAACTTTTGTCCCTTCTCATTTGTACCTTCGTAGATTAGAATTAACTTTTTAGGATTGAGCGGATTAGGATAAATGAAGATAACCCCGAAATCACCTTCAATACGGTCAATTCTCCCTAATTTATGCAAAAGAACCGCATTTTCAATCACTCTTATCGGCAACTTTGGTTCAAGATGTTGGGTTAAAACATTTGTTCGACTATTGCCGAAGATAATTAGATTATAGTTATTAATGATGGATTGGGTTACTTCAGTATCAGGCAGAATCTCCACCGTGCCATTGGCTCTTATCCACCAGGTCAAGGCTTGAATTCGGGCTTGGTGTTGCAGTAACTCGGTCATTGCTGAGTCACCCTTTGTACCATAAACTAAAATAAATGGTTTAAAATAAGCCTGTTTGATTGGACCGTACAAGTCAGGTTGCTTCTGGTGATGCTTAGAATCGGACGCAATTCTCCACGCACCAGAAGAATTCCTAAGGGTTATGCAATATTCATCTTGCTTGGAACTAACTGGGGGATGTTTCCAAAATAGTTTCTGATTATTGATTATTATTGCAATTTTTCCTCTGGGAATAAGTTTCTCACTCAAGTGAATTTTAAACTCTGCCAAGTTTGAACATTGAACCGTGATTGTCCTATCTTCAATTTTAGCATCAATTACTGCGTCTTGGTATAAATCTTTCAATCTTGTCAATGTCACCCAAAAATGTTTATTATTTTGTGATAGATTAGTGGTTTTAAAATGAATTTCTTTGGGATAAGGGTTTCGAATCTGCTTTTTTAAAAATTCCATAAGGGGAGGATTATCCACACAAGCGGTTCCTGGGAATGTGTCGTTATCCCACCAATGGCCCATATTCGGTACTTCTTGGTAGATAAATTCAGCCTTTCTAAACTTCGCATCGGCTTTTAGGTATTTAGCAAACAACCGAGCGTGAATCGGTGGCACATTATCATCCGCACTACCTTGTAAGATGTAAATCGGCAAATGGCGGCCGTTCTCAATAAAATTTAATGGGTTGTCTTCTCGTAATACCTTTTCCCTTATTCCTAATAAATCCGGGTGACCAAAAAAAGCAGACTTCTGCAAAGACCAAGGGATATAGATTGGGAATGAAGTCCAACCAGCGCTGGGTGCTATTGCCGCGAATAAATCGGAATGGATTAAACCAATATGCCAGACACCGTGACCACCCATTGAGTGACCAGTAAGATAGATTCGATTTTCATCAACAGCGGCTTTGCCCTTTAGGGTAATGTGCTTTAAGCACTCTAAGGCATCGAGTCTGCCCCAATCCTGCCAATCAAAGCCAAAAGGTCGTCGGTTAGTTGGCGCAACAACATATGCCCAGTCTTTTTGGGAATAACTATCAACCTGGCTACAGGCATCTACTCCAGCACCGTGCAGAGTTAAAATTAGGGCATAGCGTCCCTGAATTTCGGATTTCGAATGATTCGGCGGGGCGGGCGGTAGAACTGCATAGTATTGAACCGAACTGTCAATCTCAGAAAGAAAAGTCTCTTTGCGAGATTGATTCGGGCGGCGTAATCTTAGTTTGATAAAGGCTGAGTCGGTATAATTTCCATAATGCAAGACAATTGGGATGGCTATTGTATCGCCGGGAATTGATTCGTTTATCGGCTGAACTGTCTTTACACCCACCTTCACTTTTTTAACAGTGAGGGGCGCAACTCTTTTAACACTCAACTTTGTCAATGCGACGAATTTATTATCACCAAAGGTTAGAGAAACATCAGTTATTGTCTTCGGTGCAGTGTTAAGGAGTGGGACACCAAGCCAAGAGTTTAGAGTATCGCCATAAATTATATCGGGTGTTGTGGCATCATTAGTAATTATTATCATTGGTTTCGGTGCTGGAATGATTTTAAAGATAAACTCCCGCTCCCCAAAACCGCTAACACTTACTAAGACTTTATTCTTGCCATTCTTTAGTACTACCGGGATTCGAACATAACCAGTGGAATAAGGGTCACCAATAAATCCTTTACCATTTAACCGGAAGTTACAACCTTCGGCAATCACTAATGCCCGCTTTTCTCCTTCATTTTCAAATTCACCATAAGCAAAACTCACCCCAAACAAGCCGGCACTACCGTAGAGGTCTTGGATGAAATCATAATTGACACTATCGCCTTTAATCTTTACTTTACCGTCCTCGGATTTCACTTTATGCCAGGTCAACTCACCACTTTCCGTTAGAATATCACGATGTTTTAATCCTTCGTAAGGAACAAAATCTTCATCATCAGGAAGGTAGGAAATACCGGGTTCCCGAACTCCCGCCGAGAAAGGTCCAATCGTCAACCAGTCCTTAATAATAATTGTGTCTTGAATGGATGGAATAAATTCGACGCAGTCGAATCTTAAGGAATCTTCTTTTTCTTTCAAAATTGGTTTCGCCAATTGGTTATTGGTTGGTTTTTCGAATTTCGAATCTGGGATTGACTCGGTATGACCAAAGGCTGGTAAGAAAGATAGAACCAATACTAAGTAATAGTGGAAGAACAATCGCTGGTGCATAGTGCCTTATCTTAATTGTTTCAATTAACAAAGTCAACCATCCAAGTGGTAGGGAGCGATTGTAGTTGACTATAATAAATCGGCAAAGCCAATTTTGCAAGGAGTAAATTCCTTAAGAATTCGGGTGCGTGGCATCAAGGGAAGGCGCTAAATCGCAATGAATCTCATTGAATTAGCGCCTCCCCAGATTGACGATGCTTTTAACGAGTAATTATCAGTTTTTCGATACGGGCCTTTTCACTTTCCAATTTCAAGAAATAGACCCCATCGGCTAATCTTTGACCTTTATCATCCTTGCCATCCCAAACAATCTCATTTCGGTTAGTAGTAAAGTTTTTAACGCACCGACCAAGCGAATTATAAACCTGTAACTTAACGATTCGTGATTCAGGGTTAATAAAGTTAATTTTGGTCTTAGTTTGAAACGGATTGGGTGTGATTATAGTCTGGTCGAAGGCGACAGGGGTCAATTCCTCTTCAATCCCTGCGGTCGAGACTAATGCCCTTATACAGATATCGTGAATATTGGCATGGCGGCTGGGTGCCCAACTGGTGGTATATTCCCAACCTTGTCTGGAGATTGGT
This sequence comes from Caldifarciminota bacterium, assembly GCA_039801565.1. GTDB lineage: Bacteria > Hydrothermota > Tepidihabitantia > Tepidihabitantales > JAOUPE01 > JBDRUX01. Next base: position 5,715 of record JBDRUX010000070.1, on the reverse strand, counting down.
TTGGTTGTATCCATACCAAATGATGGACGATTGGGTACTGCGGAAATCACTCCGACAAAGAACGCGCCTTCATTAATCACCGCCGGGATAGGGAAGTTGACCGTATACCAGTTAGCAGTGGTAACATTAAGGGTAGCGGATGTTAGCGTATCACCGGGCCCACCACCAACGCCATTGTCATCGAAGACACCAACAAAAACATCAGTTGCCGGTGTTGCCGAACTATACACTTTCATCCCGGTAACTTGGCAAGGATAGCGTGGCGGTACAAACCGATTACCATAGCCACCTGGACCATTCCAGGAATAAAGCAAGGTTGAGGTCGCAAGGTTCTCATATTGCAGTTCGCCCGGATAAGTAACGACGCGCATTTCAACTACTGCCTGGTCATTTCCTGGATACATATCACCAGTGAGTGCGGTCTTAGCCGTAAAGGTATATAGACCATTACTAGTAGGAATCCAATCCGGAGTAAAGACTATTGAATCAATCTCACCGGGATTAATTGGACCGGCCAAAACTGTATCCGCATAGATTGTTGTGCCAGCTTGATTTTTTATCCAACCACAGACCGGAAACCCGGCTTCGGGTTGGTTGCCGGTATTCTTCACCTTTGCCCAAGGAGTCAAGGTGTCACCATTATAGACGAAAATACCACCCGAGTTAGGCGATAACGCCTCATAAATTCCAACATCATGAACTTGATAAGCACTGGATTCCGGGGGTATGAATTTAATTGCCAATCCAGCGTGGGGCATATTATAACTTGGTGAACCCATAAAGAGATAACTCAACCCGATTGTGCCGGTCACATTTTCAATACCAATTGAGTTAGTTGAATCAGTGGTCCAGCCATTATAAGGCGCACCTTGCTGGTCCAAATATTGAAAGGTAATAGTCGAATCCGGTCGGCTTAAAATAATCTGGAAGGTATTATTGCCACCTGTATACCAAAAACGAACGCTGTCATACTCAATAATTAGAGTATCAGCATTAGCGTTTGTCCAATACCAACAAGAACCATTACCGGTGCTAAAATCTAAATCGGACATCAAAGGAGCCAATACATTGTTAGGACGAGCTGGACTCGGTACCCGATGAAATGGTGATGCAGCAAGGAAGTTGTCACCGAAACTAATGTAGCCATTAGAACCAACGTAGAAACTATTTACTGTGTACCAGTAGTAAGGAAACTCAAAACCAATCGGGAAAGGTCCAACTACATTATCATCTGCCAGACCGGTGATACGAGTGCCAATTCCATAAATTGGAATCCAGTTAAAAACTGGTGCGCCTGGGGCAGTGGTATCCGAATCAAGCCAGGTGTAGCCGAAGGTATCTGGGCCGCCGCCACCAAAAGTAAGGGGTACTATAAGATTCGGAGTAACATTACTCGGCGGCGAGAGGGTTATAAGCGCCAACGCCAAGACAAAGTTTAACATAATGCCTCCTTACCGGGAAGATGGTATTGTCTAATTCTTTTACCAATCCACCTATTTTTCCCGGCAAAATATTTATACCCAAAGTATCTCAGATGTCAATAAAGAAAAAAAAACGTTTTCGTCAAAGATACTGTCTCTATCTTGTTTTACTCTTTTGGGTTAAGCAATTAACTAAATTGGTTAATAAAATTGAGGCAATGAAAAAACTCTTAAGAAAGGACAGCACAAAATGAGTCCAATCGAACCCTATGCCGAAAGAATTAATACCTCAAAAAACTTCAGTCACAATTAAACTATTGGAACGACTTAAACTTAATAATGGCAATGTTACCAAAACAGTAAAAGAACTTAGAACAACCCCAAAGACCATCCGGAAATGGCATAACCGATTCTATTCTTTTGACGAAATTGGCCTCCAAAACCATTCCGAGAACAATTCTTATGATTTATTCTCCCATTCACCTAATATTCGGTCTTCATCTTGATTCTTCTCCGAAACAATTTCAAAATTATATTTCGCACCGTTTATTTTAGTAATTATAATAATTTTGGTTAAAAATTCTCCATTCTTTCTTTTGCTACTTCTTCTATCTTGGTCAATATTTTGTTCTTCCATTTCTTACCAACCGAATCGAAAATTTCTAATAACTCGACGAATGTGTTTTCTCCGCTTAAAAAATTCCAATATTCGTCACCAACCAAGAAATCAACGCCTGATTGCATCAAATTTTGTTCGGTAAATCTTTTGTAAGGTTTTGGGTAATAGGGGTTATAAGGAAATGCTAATATAGCTCGGATTGGCTTCTGTCGTCTGGCTACCCATTCCAAAAGTTTTGTTTTTGACTTAGTAAAAATATCAATATTTGGTTTAACGGTCTTTATTTCAAAGAAATATTCTATACCATCCCTTTTCATATAGAAGTCAGCAATCTTCCCTTCTTTTTGTTGTTTTCCATCTTTTGCCGAAGCGCTTAAAACAGCTTGCATCTCTTTTTCATAATTAGGAACTCTTTCTTTATTTCGTAATTCTCGGATAATATTATCAATCACTGATTTTTGTTCTTCCGATAATACGCCACCCAGGTCATATTTTCTAGCGTATGCTTCTGAATTATCCGCGACCAGAATTTTGGAAACTTCTTCATAAATTGACATACCCAAACTAGTGGCAATGGAATGGATAAATGAATAAGATGCCACTTTACGACTATCTTGAACCAATCGAACTAAAAATGGCATAGATGAAGTTTCCCTTGTATATTTTTTAAGTTTATTCTCGATAATTTTAATCAAAAGACTTTCATTTTTTTCTCGTTTGTCTTTTGATATACCCATTTTATATCTTCTTAAAATAAAATATGGATTCAAAATACTTATTCGAATCCCTTTCGGTTCTCATTAAAACCGGGCGATGGAAGACATCTTTTAATTCAAATCCACATTGTTTACCGATGTCAGGATACAAATTAAATTTATCATTAGCGACAATAAAAATTGAAGCGTTGTCAACAAGATGTTCGGCAATGTTTTTAAAGACAGCCACGATTCCCCGGCTATATTCCTTTTTTGCGTTGTCACTTTGGCCCTTACGGGCAGAACCGATTTCTAACTCATCCTGCCTAGGAAAATCAAATAATTCGTAAGCATAGCGGTGTTGCTCGTGATAATCAATAATTCCCACATAAGGCGGCGAAGTAAATATTCCGTCGAACAATAGATTATTAGGCAGTTTCACTTTTCTTGCGTCACCCTGAATAATCTTGATAAAAGCATCGGTTCTTAGTCTATCAAATTCCCTAAGCCGCTTTATCGTATCCCAACTATAGCGATTGATAAACTTCAAGGCTTCGCCGATCGGTTCGCAATATCTTTGGTGCTTAATACACCAGTATCTTTCTCGGATTGGTTTCTTAGGGCGCGCTAAATCATAATGGGGAATAAGTCGAGCCGAACGGGCTGACCGAGAAAGAATTATTTTCAAAACATCTTGATTTTTGTAATCTTTGATTATACTACGGTAAAATAAAATCTCTTGCAAGGCTCGTTCCGCAAACCATTCTTTTAGATATTCGCTGTGGGTATCAAATCGCTCGATTTGTTTTCCAAAAAGAATTTTGTCTTTATTTTGCAAATTAAAACTGAATTCTTTTAATCTTTTTAGAGCATCTTTAATCTCTGTTTCAACTTCTAAGATATTATATTTTTTCGTCTTTACTTCTTGAATTAAGACATTGAAGGCCGATAGTTCTATCCCAACCGAATTGATGCCTAAGACATTTGCTTCAATAAGAGTCGTTCCTGAACCGGAAAATGGGTCAAGAATGGTATCGCCTTTTTTAAAATATTTCTTTAGGAATACCTCGACCAGTTGGGGTATGAATTTGCCAAGATATGGGTGTAACCGATGGACATGCTTCGTCCTTTCCGACTCTCGAACACTTAGAAATGTTAAATCATTGCCAAGAATTTTGATATTCTTTTGAGTGTCGGTTCGTTCTTCAATTAATTTGGTGTCAATCGCAAACTTGACCGCCGCCTGTCTATTTACCTCAAGCATAAAACCAATCCCAATTTTTCAATTCAATAAGAAATTTTAACTCGAATTCCTTGCTTGTCAATCTCTCGGTTTTCTCCAAAAATAAGCTACCTGCTAAAGATGGATTTTTGATTTAACATTCTTTCGGCAACCTCTTTTTAGACAAATTGCTTCCTTACGAGAATTCAGCCATCTCTTTTGTAAAAATAAAGGGTTTAAGCATATCTTTATTATAAAAAGTTAAAATATATTTTAACCTAAAATGACCGATTTTTTCGTCTATCATCTTAGTCGTCCGTCACTTATGCCAATTTTTACTTAGGGAGGGGGTACCGTATAGGAAGTAGCCCCGTAGGCTACCCCCTAAGCTGCCCCGTAGGTCGCTTGGGGAGTTGCTTCGGAAGCAGCTTCGGGGGTTGGTTGGTAAGCAGGTTGGGGAGCGACTTCGGAGGCGACCTCGGAAGCGACTCGGTAGGCAACTTGGGAAGCAACCTGGGGAGTTGGTTCGGGAGCTACCCCGTAGGCTACCTCGGGAGCTGGCTGGTAAGCTGGCTGGGGAGTTGGTTTGGGGGCTACCCGCCAGGCTACTTGGAGAGATGGTTCGGGGGTAGACGCCTCAATACAATTTTATCCCCTGACCAGAAATTTTTTAGGTCTAATTACCGAATTTTAGGGGATAAATCTACGATTCGACTCCTTTCCGGAATGTTTTCACTACACCCACTCTGTCATTCTGAGCAAAACAAAGAATCTTAATTTCTTTTACCAATTTCCTCGAAATATCAAAGAGTTTCAGTAAGGAACCTGGAGCATTGGGTATGGGTAAATTTCACAGACTACGGATACGAATCACAGTAGTTAAAACATTTTCAGAGCTTTAGAGTCCATATTTTGCAACAATCTCGTCGCGCTTCTTACCTAAAATATCGTATTTCTTGCCAATCTTTACAAATGCTTCGATTGCTCGGTCGAGATGCTTTTTCTCGTGAGCCGCCGATAGTTGAACTCGAATCCTTGCTTCACCGCGTGGGACAACCGGATAGAAGAAACCAATAACATAAATCCCTTCGTAATAAAGGTCGCGGGCAAAATCTTGAGACAGTTTCGCATTGTAAAGCATAATCGGTACAATGGGATGGATTCCGGGTTTTATATCAAAACCAGCTTCGGTCATCTTTTCGCGAAAGTATTTGGTGTTCCACTCCAATTTGTCTCGCAACTCGGTCGTCTCCGATAATAAATCAATAACCGCAATCGTTGCTGCAATCACTACCGAACTGACCGTATTGGAAAAGAGATAAGGTCGGGAGCGTTGTCGAAGCATTTCCACAATTTCTTTTCTGGAGCAGGTTGCACCACCGGATGCACCGCCCATCGCTTTACCAAAAGTGGTGGTAATAATATCAACTCGTCCCATTACCCCATGGTATTCAGCTGTTCCGCGACCAGTTTTTCCAATAAAACCAGTAGCGTGGGCATCGTCCACCATCACCAAAGCATCGTATTTATCGGCTAACTCACAAATATCCGACAGGGGCGCAATATCGCCATCCATCGAAAAGACACCATCCGTCGCAATAATCCGAAACCGTTTATTTTGAGTTGCCTTGAGATGTTCCTCAAGGTCTTTCATATCAATATGGTTGTAGCGGTGCCGTTCGGCCTTGGACATCCTAATACCATCAATGATTGAAGCATGATTGAGGGCATCGGAAATTATCGCATCCTGTTCATTAA
>JBDRUX010000069.1:0-13808 GCA_039801565.1 Caldifarciminota bacterium | reverse complement strand
AATCAACGAGGGAGCAGTTTACTTAAATGAAACGAGAATCACTGACAAAGACCTGGAAATAATTGTTGATGAACCAGTAGTTATTAAGGCGGGTAAACGGAAATTCCTTAAAGTAATTCCAGCCTAATCCCGATGGACTTTAAAACCGCTGAACAATTTTTAACTTCGCTCATCAATTATGAACGAACTGCTCTGACTTATAACGAATTAAAGTTAGAACGGTTTCGGAAATTACTCAGAGATTTAGACAATCCAGAAAGAAAACTGAAGAACGTGATTCTGGTAGCAGGCACCAAGGGCAAAGGTTCAGTCTGTCATTTTTTGGAATCGGCACTTCAGCACTGCGAGCTTAAGACCGGTCATTTTACCAAACCCCACCTCGTTTCAGTTTGTGAACGAATTAAAGTGGCATCGCAACCAATTGCCCAGTCAGATTTTGCTCGCATCTTAACCAAAATAAGACCTTTGGTCAAAAAACATAATGCCACTTATTTTGAGACGATCACTGCAACTGCTTTTCTATACTTCTTAGAGAACAATTTGGACTATACGATTTTGGAAGTCGGTTTAGGCGGTCGGCTTGATGCTACTAATGTTACGCAACCAATCATTGCTGTAATTACCCTAATCGGTTTTGACCATATTGAAACCTTAGGCAATTCACTAAAAAAGATTGCTACCGAAAAGGCAGGAATTATTCGCAATAACAGTTATGTTGTTTGTTCCAAACAGCGACCGATGGCTTGTAATATTATAAAGGAAAAGGTTTTAACGACCAATTCCCAATTATGCCTGATTGGACGGGATTTAAAGATTACCAATGAAAAACTAACAGAGACCAGTTCTCATTTCACAATTCAGTTTAACAATACCCGGTCCGATTTTACGATTCCGGTTATTGGACGGCATCAGATTGCTAATGCTGCAACTGCGATTGGGGTTTTAAAACGACTGAACGAGCTCGACAACCGCATCCGTTGGGATAAAGTTAAGCAGGGTCTTAAGGCGGTTAAGATTCCCGGGCGTTGTCAAATTGTTCAGCGTTATCCAATCGTTATGGTTGATGTTGCCCATAATCCGGATTCGGCACAAGCGCTTTCTGAGACAGTTCAGGAAATCTTTAAAAAAGATGTAATCTTAATTTTTGGTGCCAGCAAAGATAAATTAGTAAATGAAATGTTGAAGATTCTTTTGCCGATTACAAAAAAGCTAATTTTGACCAAAGCTGATTCGCCACGTGCCTGCCTGCCAAAAGAATTGGTAAAAATAGTTGAACCTTATTCCATCCCTTATATTGTAACCGAATCAGTGAAAAAGGCGATAGGGGAGGGGTTAAGAAAAGTTGCGCCGGACGAAATGGTAGTGATTACCGGTTCGTTCTATGTTGCCGGCGAAGCCCTGCGCCATCTCAAAACTCGGATTTGAACTACTTTTCGCGAGTGATTGACAACTGGAATTATAAGCTCAATTATTTCTTTTGCTTGCTTTAAAAATTATTTTTTTAATTGATTGAAAGGCACTCTTGAAGTGTTGCAAAAAATTATAGGCAAGATTTATAAGGCATATTCCGAATGTAGCGGTGCGATTCGTCGCATATAAATTAAACTATTGAACCAGTCTGAACTAATTTTTCAGCGCATTCCCTAAAAATCGGTGATTAGTGAATGGGAACGGTTGCATACCAAAAATTTAGCCTTATTGAATATTTTGAACTATTTCTTACGCATCCTTAAAATCAGTGACTCGTCTTAGGATAACTGAAAATAATGAGGCGATGTCACGGGTTGCTTCCTATGTACCCCACGGGCTACCTCCTAGGTTGCCTCCCAAGTCGCTTCCGAGGTCACCCACGAACCTACTCTCCAACCTGCCTACCAACCAGCTCCCGAAGCCACTTCTGAAGTAATTCCTCAAACAACTTAGGAAGCAACCTACGGGGCAACCACCTATACGATACCCTCTCCCAGAGGAAAATTTGATATAAGAAATGAAATATCAAATATTTAAAAGAAATTTCAGCTTGGTATACTTTCTAACACTTGGTAATAATTAGAATAATTCTTAATTTTTAATCTAGAAATAGCAAAATTCTTCAATCTAAGATATTAAAAATGAAATAGATATAGATAGGGATAACTTTCAGCTTAACCAAAGCATTGGTTATAACTAGCATTTATTAAAGAAATAATAATGAAATCGCTGGTATTTTTAGCAAATCCCAGCAAAAGTAAATTTTTGACAAAATGGGTATTAAAAGCCCATAGGGGGACGATTTGGGTGTTATCTTTTTAAACCAAAAAATAAAAATGGTGCATGACTGAGCATGCACCTGAACTCGCCGGTTAGGCAAATCTCCTGACCTCAGGAGAGAGACCCCATGTCAGATTGCCATTATAATAAGCAAAAATTATGCCAATAATTTTTAAGTTGTTTTAATTTCAATGATTTTGTATAAATCTATTTATTTGAAATTAAATTACTTATGTGTAAAATAGTCTTGGCGAGTATTATAAAATTTTCGGGCTCGTCAAAATTTTATAATTTTGTGGAATTTTTCAGCACTGGTTGGCGAAATTTTCGACAACTATTAAAAATATATCTCAATCGATTCCGTATTCTTGCATCTTCTTTCGTAAAGTGTCACGATGAATATTTAGTAATTCAGCAGCTTGGGTCTGATTGTGACCGGTTTTGGTTAAAGCCTCTAAGATCGCCCGCTTCTCAATTTCCGCTAAGTTTAGACTTCCAACCACGGATTCAATATTAAGTTCGTGGGGCTTAATTGGTTGAGAGATCGGTGGTCTTTCTAAGAGGCGCATCATACCTAAAGTAGAGATAATATGTCCCAAAGAAATTTCTTTTTGCCCTTCATATTGGCATCGCTCGTAAGCCCGTTCTATGAGATTGCGTAGGGTTCTGATGTTTCCTGCAAAAAGTTCGTTACCACCTTCAACATATTCCCACGCTAATTTGCTTATGAACTTTATAACTGCATTCGATATTCCAATTTTTGCCATTATCCGGGGGTCGGTGTTCATCTTTTCAACAAAGAAATTACACAACTCCCAAATATCATTTTCGACAACATCGTAAGATTCATTTGCCCATTTCTCACGCATACTGGGTACGATGAGACAATGTTGAACTAAACGGGCATAAAAATCACTCCTTAGCGATTTCTGGAGTTGTTCAATTGTGCGATTGGTTGCACAAATCACTCGAAAATCAACCTCAATCTCTCTTGATGAACCTAACCGTTTGATTGTTTTATATTCCATCGTCCGGAGCAGTTTAAGTTGAATTTCTTTCGACAAGTCGCCAATTTCATCCAAGAATACAGTTGAACCAGCTGCGGCTTCAAAGATTCCCTCGCGCATACCGGTGGCACCGGTGAAAGCACCGCGCTCGTGACCAAATAATTCATCTTCAATTAGGTTTCGGTCGAGGGCAGCAATATTCACGGTTAAGGGTTTACTTTTTTCTTTCATTTCTGGATCATATCGGTAGGATTTTTTGTGAATAACATTTGCCACCAATTCCTTGCCAACCCCTGGACTGCCTAAGATTACAACTGTGGCTTCAGTGGGAGCGATTCGTTCGATTTCATAAACTAAATGGCACATCAATCGGGAACGACCAAGAACCATTGAATGGTACTCTTTCCATTCCTCTTTTTGCGCTGAAGATAAAGGCCGTAAAGCAAAAGAATCAATTAGGGAAGCAATTCGGTGGTAGAAAGTTTCCGATTGGTCATAGTCTGGGGCAAAGGTGCAAGAACCATAGCCTGGATAAACTAAATACTCGGCAAAATTTCGAGTAGTATCTAATCCGATTCGGGAGGAGACAAAAAGAACCGGCACAAACCGGTCAATCGGTTTTGACCGTAAAAGCCCGTAAATTAAAAATCCTTGTAAGGCTCGTTCGTCAAAACGTTTAGGCGGAATTTTCCACAAATCGGTTGCCTGTAATAACTTCTGCGGTGATGTAGTATGGGTAAAGTCAACATCTTGAATAATAAGCGAGACAAAGCGCCCTTGGTTATTCTTGTACCATTCCACCAAACTTTGGTAACTATCTAAATAAATGAATTCAAAATTTGAATATAACTTGCCATCGGCATATCTCTTTAGATTTTCCAAGAGGGCAGTAAAAGCATCATAAAGGTCATCAACCACTAAAATTACGGGTTGGGTTGAATTTTTCGGCATTATCGCCTCCTTAAGTTTTTCAAACTAAGCATTTAAAAATATAATACTGTTTAAAACCGAAATCAAGTCAAGAATTTTTATCCAAATCTTTTCATTGGGATAATATAAAACCGCTTGGTCGGTTGGTAATTGAATATAATCTTGATAAGCAATTTTCAGTTCTTCAAATTCATCAAGTAAATGAGAAATCCTCTGGCTAAAATCGATTTGCGTTGTAGCGTCACTGATTAAATGGAGAACAAGTTTGCGATTCCATTCGGTTGGACTCTCATAATCAAAAACAAAATGGGCATAACTTCGAGCATAGCGTAAATGGTCGGTGCAAAGATGCTCCAACCAGTTGTAGAGATTGGTATCCCAAAATAACAATGTCTCCTGGTAAATATTAGGAAAATCGCGATTGATAAGATAAAAAAATGAGACTTTGATCTTACTGCTTGGAGTGATTTGTTTTTCCAATTGTTCCGGTATATATTCATTACGATTTAAAGATGCCTCAAAGATTTCTAAGCTATCACCTAACGCATCAGAACAAATCTTTTTTGTCAGATTTATAAGGTTAGCCGTTCTCGATTCTTTGGTTAACCGCTTGACAAAACGACGATAGTAAATTAGAAAATCAATCGGTTTTGTTGGAACCACCGAAGAAATTGTTGACTTGGCAGTTTTGGTTAATAGATGACTTAAATCGCGGTCAGCATGAAGACCGTACCGGTGGATAATTTCAATTAGGCGATGGTAGGCACCGTTCAAGTTGCCTTTGACAATATAGTTGTGATTGAGAGCAACAAGTTCAGTAGCGATTCGAACAACGGTAGAAATCGGTTTTGTTTCCACTTGGGCTAGTCGCCAAATTCTTTTCCTAATCATCGGTCGGATAAAAAAGAAACCGAGCGCAACAAAAACCAAAATTATGCCAACGGTGAAAGAAACGGTGCGCGCAATGATAATCCGCCGGTAGGTTTTCCACTCTCTTAATAGCCGGTCATAAGTTCGGTTGGCGTTTAGGTTGTTGCCAAAGTTAGCGGCAAGAATTTGGGCGCGACGCGCGAAACGTTTGGCATCAGTTTGATTAAACGTTCTCAATGCGTTACGAAAACTATTCCACATTTCTCGTTCAGCACGGGCTAAAAGTTCACAACGATTCACTAGACAATCTACGGCGTATTTCTCTCCGTTCTGCCGGCGGGTGATTAAAACATCAGGCAATGTATCACCATTAATCGAACCAATCCGTAAATTTATCAGCTCCTGATTTCGGTCAGCATAAACAACTGGCAGATTGGAAAAATATTCCGGATGCGTAAGGTTTATTGCATCCAGGTTAGTAGAAAATAATCGTAGATTGGTAACCTTAAGTTCACCAGCCTCGCGCCAACCAAATGATAGCAGCAGTAAATTGCCTAATTGGTAAATTTCTTGTAAACCGATTGGATGACAGTTGAATTTTGCAACTGGGCTATAAAGAAATTGAGGAAAATCGTTTTTGGATAAGATAACTGTCTTTATTTCTTCACCAGTTCGGTCGAGTTTCGTCAGACAATCTTCACCATCCGAGTCAATTCCACCCAGATAAATTTCGCCTCGTAATACCCGAACCGTCCGCAAATCAGTTTTTACTTTATAGCGCCACAAAATCGAACCATTGGCTGAAAAACAATTTACCCAATTAATTATTTTATCTTCATTCGTTTCAGGTTGGGAAGTAACTGCTACAATTTCTTCGATTCGGTCGGAGTCAATATCATAAATATCAAAGGTACGATTGATCTCAAGATTTGCGTTAGCCAATGACAGGTCAATTGCTATCCTGCCATCACCTTGGTAGGCAATTAGTCGGTTGAAATCACTTAACAAAATCTCGTCATAGCTATCATTGTCAATATTGCCGATTTCAATCTGTTTTGGATAAATTGGCAATCGGTTTTGATGGGAGATCTTGCCATTAGGGGCAATAATGAAAAAAAAGTTTTGGGTAACTACTAATAGCTCATTACCCGGTTGAGGGATAAAATTACCCGTTTCCAACCATAATTTTGAATGAGTAATTAAACCCTTAAGAAAAATTTGCCAAACAATTTTACCATTCCGATTAATTGCTAAAAGATAAGGAGGAGCTGCAGCTATTAGCAAAGAAGTTGGCTCAATTTGTTGATATAATACTGCAAGCTTGACTATCGGCGAAATGGTTTTAAGACTCCATAGTATTGAATCACCAGTGTTGTTTAGAACGATTATTTGGTTTCGGTCTAAGGCAATAGCAATTTCCGCCAATCGGTCATCTTCGATGTCAAAGAAGATTATATCCTTGGGTAATGAATTAATTGGGAAACTCCACTCAGTAACCAACGCTGGGACAGACGCTGAAGTTACATTAAAAACCAAAAGGATGCCAATGGCTGAAGAAAAAACTTTTATTATTTTCTTAAACGAAAACCTATTGTAGTGCATAGAGGTACAATCGGTCGGATAAAATTAATATTTCGTTAGCGCTCCCTCGGAGAACATCCGAAACCACTGCAGCTAAACAGCGTTCCTCAAGGTCAATATAACCCTTTTCTTGAAATCGTTGGTCAAGAACTAAAACACTGGGTTCAAAGAATTGAACAGTGCGAACCGTCCAGTCAGTGGTGACTGGTGATTCATAAACTAGCGAACCTAAAATTTCAAGTTCGTTGTCTCCGTCAATATCGGCTAATGCCCAGACCAAGGTCGAAATTAACGCCGGTTCCCGAATGAATGGAGGAAAGTAACGCCGAGTGGCTAAAGTTTCTAATCCAGTAGTTCCCATTCGGAACAAATAAAATCGAGCGGTCATACCACGAGTTGAAGTTACTAAGTCAGGTTTTCCGTCTTTATCAAAGTCAGCTATGGCTAAGGAGGTAAAGGCACGTCGCAGCAAACGGCGTTTGGGAAATTGGTCAATAATTTTGCCTGTTTTCCCATCAATCACTTTTATTTGTCCAGCTTTGCCATCTTCTGTTCCAAAAATTGCCACCACCTCCATTTTGCCATCACCATTTAAATCCGCGATCACAGCATCGGTGTAGGCACTGACTCGATAATTTTGATGATGGGTGTTGTCCGGAACATTGAATCTGATTTGCCAAATCAATTTGCCCGAACTGCTCAGAGCGAAGACTTCGCCTTGTGGCTGGTTGGCGGAAAAAGTTGTACCGATGATTTCATTCCGACCGTCTTGATTGATATCACCAATCGCTGAAATGAATGGTAATAGTTCAAATTGATGAAGCCATAATTGTTGACCGCTCTCAGAGTCATATCCAACAATTTGGAATTGATTACTATTTTCGTTTCTTAATTTTTCGATGGTAATGAAAGTTAATTTCGGCTCAGCCGTAGCTTTTAATTCGGCGATTCGAATTGAGAGAATTGGATTTGCGGTGCGTAACCGTTTTAGTTCTTTTTGGTTGTGTTTATATTGGATAATATTCAAGGAACAGATCGTTAGGTGAATATCACCCCGGTCATCTTGATAGATATCAAAAATACTGGGTAGTGCGTATTGGAATACACCGTTACGATCCAAAATTAAAGTTTGATCTTGATGACCAACAATTATTTCTAATGCCCCATCGCGATTCAAATCGCAAGTTCTTAAATTGTAATTCAGTTTTTGAACACCACCGACTAAACGGAAGGGCAAAGGGGAAAATTCTTCGGCAGCCCAAACCATGGTAAAGAATTGCTTTTTTAAATTTGCGATGTCAGCTTTTTTTCCTTTCGTTGGCGTTTGAACTTTAATTAAAGGCGCGGGCGTATTTACAAAAAAATTGGTATTGTGGTCGTCGCAACCAATTTTAACCCATCCTTTTGGAATAGATTTCCTTTTGCTAATTTGATTTATTCCCAATATGACAAAAAAAATCAGGGCCGCACTTATGACGACTGAAATTACTAACAACTTTTGTGGTATTTTTTTTCTAACGGCGAAAATTAAACTTAGGCTCATAAAATTTCTGTCGTCTAACCTGGCTTATTTCTTCAAAACTCCAGGATTTTCCGGTATTAGACGTAATTTAATTTACCGTTTCAGTTGAAAAAGTCAAGAAAAATTTTAAAATTAAATCAGGTTTTAGCATACTATGGGGTTGACATTTTAAGGAAAATATGATAATCTAAAATATAGTAATTCGGAGAGCTAGTCCTAATTGGTAAGGCAGCGGACTTGAAATCCGCCTCCCAGCAATGGGAATGGGGGTTCGAATCCCTCGCTCTCCGCTTTTTAGCGAAAAGGATACAGGAAATAGGTAATAGAAAACCAACAAAACCGGAAGATTTAAATGGTCGAAGAAAAATCAAAGCTCGTAGAGACTCGAACGTGGGGTAAAAGTATTAGAGGCGATAAATATAAAGTGAGTGGACTGGTTGACAGGTTTCCCCCAATGTGCCAAATCTGGAATTATAAGACTTGGTGCCGATTCCTGTTTCCCTCTCTCCTGTGTTCAATTTTGTGGATTCGGAGAGGTGGCCGAGTTGGTCTAAGGCGCCCGCTTGCTAAGCGGTCGCACGGGTAAAACCGTGCCGGGAGTTCGAATCTCCCCCTCTCCGTCATTTTATTACCGATGGCCTTAGGGTAATGGACAAGCCAAATGACGAATCACACAAATGATAATACCGTAAGCAATTAGCTATTAGCCAATGGTTCGAGTTCGAATCGCCCCAAGTCCGACTGGCGCAATTCATGTCGGATTGATTCGCAGTGCTCTTTATAATTGGCTCTTTGCGCGCCATCATCAAGGAAAATTTATTTTGCGAATTGAAGATACCGACCCAACCCGTTCAACTGCGGAATCAGCCCAAGCAATCCTTGATGGATTTCGCTTAGTTGGCATTGATTGGGATGAAGGGCCGTTTTTCCAATCCCAACGATTTGACATTTATCGGAAATACGCCCAGCGCCTTTTAGCCGAAAAAAAAGCTTATTATTGTTATTGCCCCCCAGAAAAATTAGAAATCGAACGCCAAATCGCTTGGCAGCAAAAAAGAATTTGGCAATATGACCGGCGTTGTCTAAAACTTTCGCCTGAGGAGAAAGAAAAATTAGATGCTTTAAATCAACCTAAGGCGATTCGTTTTTTAGTTCCATTCAAAAAAGTTGTTTTCGAGGATTTGATTCACGGGCGGATTGAAAAGGCACCCCAAGATATTGAAGATTTTATTATCATCCGGGCTGATGGGACACCAACTTATAATTTCGCTGTAGTAGTAGATGACGCCTTAATGGAAATAACCCATGTGATAAGAGCGGTTGAGCATATCGCTAATACCCCAAAGCAAATATTGCTTTACGAAGCATTGGGTTTTCCAATACCGAAGTTTGCCCACCTGCCGTTGATCTTAGGTCCAGACCGCAAAAAACTTTCCAAACGCCACGGTGCTTTATCATTATTTGAATATCAGAAAGCCGGTATCTTGCCCGATGCCTTAATCAATTTTTTAGCCCTTTTGGGTTGGTCACCGGGGGGAGACCGCGAAATCCTTACCCGCGAGGAGATGATTAAAGAATTTTCCTTAGAAAGAGTCAATAAATCCAATGCGATATTTGATTATAAAAAATTGGAATGGATGAATAGTGAATACATAAAAAAATATCCAACCGAAAAACTTTATGATTTAATCCTTCCCTTTTTGAAAGAAATTGGTGTCAAAGAATTCAATCCCGAGCATTTGTTAAAGATTATTGAATTAGTTAAAGTTCGTTCTCGAACTTTGGTTGAAATGGCGAATATGGCGAAACCATTTTTGACCGATGAAATCACTTATGATGAAGAAGCGGTAAAGAAATATTTAACCGACAGCGCTCGTAAATATCTCGGTTTACTTTGCGAACGATTTCAGACTTTAACCGATTTCAGTGCGGTGAATTTAGAATCAACCTTAAGGAAATTAGCTGATGAATTAAAAATTAAAGCCGCGGAATTGGTTCATCCCTGTCGAGTCGCTTTAACCGGTAAAAGTGTTGGGCCACCATTATTTGAAACAATTGAACTTATCGGCAAAGAAAAGGTCTTAGCTCGACTTAAAAGCGTAAGTCTGATGAATCATTGAAGCCCCCAATAACTCATTTCAAACCAAGTTAGAAAATTAATCGCTATTAAAGTGGCAGTTGGTGTTTTTAGTTTTTAATCGGGATAGCCGTTAGGGTAAGCTTGATGCCACTCCCAGGCATCTTGAATAATTGTTTTTAAATCAGTTCTTTTTGGTTGCCAACCAAGTTCTTGCTTTATTTTTTGAGATGAGGCAATTAGAACTGGTGGGTCGCCGGGACGGCGCGGCATAACCTTTACCGGAATTGTTTTACCAGTTACTTCACAAGCAACAGTCAATACCTCTTTAACCGTCGCACCATTTTCACTGCCCAGATTATAAACCTTGCTTGTTTTATTCAAAGCCTTGAGTGCTAAGATGTGTGCAATTGCTAAGTCATAGATATGGATATAATCGCGGATGCAGGTTCCGTCACGGGTATCGTAATCATCGCCGTAGATTTCAAATGTTAAAGCTTCTTTTAAAGCCGATTTGAGAATCCGTGGGATAAGATGGGTTTCTGGACGATGATCTTCCCCCAGACCACCATAGGCACCCGCAACATTGAAGTAGCGAAGAGTAATTGATTTGAGACCGTAGGCTTTATCATATTCTTCTAAGAGATTTTCAAAAATTCTTTTGGTGCCACCATAAGGGTTAATTGGATTACGCGAAGCGGTTTCTAAAATTGGAATCTGATTGGGAATACCATAAACTGCCGCGGAAGATGAGAAGATAATTTTTTTCACATCGTTTTCGACCATCGCTTTCAATAGATTGTAACCATAGATGACATTATTTAAAAAGTACTGATTTGGATTTTCGACCGATTCGCCTATTAACGATAAAGCAGCGAAATGAATCACACAATCAATTCTATATTGGCGAAAAATCTTGGTTAAAAGATTCGGGTTGGCTAAATCGCCTTGAACAAAAATCGCACCTTTGGGAACTGCCGCCTTATGCCCACGGCTTAAATTGTCAAGGACTATCACTTCATAATTTTCTCGTAAAAGAAGCTGACTAGTCACGCTGCCAATATAACCAGCACCACCGGTAACTAAAATTTTCACGCTCGATTATATAACAAGGAATCAGTAATGTCAATGATAAGCCAAAACTGAATCTCACCCGAATTGTTACGAAAAAACTATGATATACGAAAGAAGACCTCAAGTCATAATTAAAGAGCAAATAATAAAAATGATTTAACCGAAACTATTACTCAACCGCTGATTGTTGGTGGCGCATTTATGATAAAATTTGAAATTTTTGGGAAAACTTAAGTAGTTTTGCTTGACAATGAGTTAAAAATTTGTTATAATAAATATAATCAAACTATTAATTCCAATCCCGACACCACAGCAACCGCAAAAATAGCCACAGTAAACAGAGAGCATAGAGATGAACCATATCTTTGTGCCCTCAGAGACTCTGTGGCAGTAATTCTTGTAAAAGAAAGGAGTAGGGGATGAACCGCAAAATTCTAATTTGCCTTTCAATCATATTGAGTTGCGAACTATTATTCGGTGCCAGTGGCTTCGGTGGAGCAAGAGGACTCTTTCGAATTCAAGACGCCCAGAATGAAGGCGCCAATATGGTATCAGTCTCTTCTCGCTATATCTTCCGAAGGGAAAGGGTTGGCGGCAAGGGTCAATACTATGGACCATTTTTATTACCGGAATTTGGTTACTCACCAACGAATTATTTAGAATTTACAGCTTCCTTAGCAGGGACTTTTACTTACCAGGTATTACCTTACCGAGATTTTCGCTACGATTGGCAAGGTGAGATGTTTGGAGCAAAAGTGTCCTTTGCTGAATTGCCAGTTGCTAAATTTGGTGTCACAGGTTTCTTAAATGTGGCACGGGCAAATAAAAGTTTTTTAGACTCGGTTATTCTCCCAGGACCTGGTTATCGAGCTCTTATTACCCTTGACTTCTCCGATGCTTTTCTAAGTCTACCTTGTTTTGTGATTAATGCTGGCGAAACTTTCGGTAAGGACCGAATGCTCTTCTTAGGTGCCGGGATGGAAATCGCTTCTAAAATCTTTAGCGGTGTGTTGGAGTTTAATGCTGAGCAGAAATGGCAAGACCGATTTCTCGGCAGTAACACGAAGTTGCGGATTACCCCTGGGATCAAGGTTCGTTTTCCATTTGGATTGGGTTTGGAAGGTGGTATTGAATTTGGCTTAAATGCTACGACTCCGGATTATACCGCAATTCTCGGCATCAATTATCTATCACCGCTGGTTCCAGGGCGACCGACGCCTTATGGTATAATTACTGGAAAAGTAGTTGATGGCTCAACTGGTTTGCCAGTTCCGGCAACAGTTAAAATCTTAAAACGGCGATATGCTACAGTCCGTACTGACCCAAACACCGGTATCTTCACAATTCGAAATGTACCAGTTGGCGTGGTAATTTTGGAAGTAAAGAATGAAGACTATTATGCTCAAGCTTTACCATTGACAGTGGAACAAGATAAAGCGACTACAGTTAAGTTTGAATTGAAGAAGAAAAAACCCGTTGGTGCGATTGCCGGAGTGGTTACCGATGCAACTAATGACCGACCATTACAAGTAACAATTGCCCTGGAAGGTGGCACAGTAAGAGATATTCAGACCGACCCAATTACTGGATTTTACAAATTACAAAATGTCCCGGTCGGAGTCCACACTATCTATACAAAAAAAGACGGCTACGTATCGGCTTACGGCGTGGTGGAAGTAAAAGAAGATGAGACCGCAATTAAAAACTTTCAGGTTGTAGCAAGTGGCGCCCGATTTGTTCTCCAGGGGATTAAGTTCGATTTTAACCAAGCAACAATTCGACCTGAGTCTTACCCGATATTGGACAATATTGCCAAAATCCTCAAAGAAAATCCTGGAATAATTGTTGAAATCCAAGGTTATACTGATAATAGTGGGTCTTTTACCTATAACCAAAAACTATCGTTGAAACGGGCACAAGCTGTCCTTAATTATTTAGTGGAAAAACATAATATCGAACCTTCTCGGCTGTTTGCCCAAGGTTATGGCGAATTGAACCCAATTTCGTCCAACGAAACGAGAGCTGGCCGAATTATGAATCGAAGGGTTGAATTCTTTGTTGTCGGCGAAAGGAAATAACGGCGCAACTACATTAATTATTAAGTAGCGGTTACTGATAATCTCTTAACCAAATCCTTGAATTAATAGCAAATAAAATCTCTCCGGGCTGAGTCGAATTTTCTTTTTTACTTCGCTTAGTTAATTTTACCCTTGACATCGGCTAAAGCTGGATTAAAATAAATTATGCCAATTACTCCAATTGATATTAGGAAGAAAAAATTTTCGACACAATTGCGCGGGATTAATGCCCAAGAAGTTAAAAATTTTCTTGAGATGGTAGCTAATGAAATGGAAGTGCTGCGCAAAGAACGAGCGCTATTAGCCGAAAAAGTTGATGAACTACAAGCCAAGTTGGAAGGTTATGTCAAAACCGAAAAATTACTGAAAGATACATTAGTTACGGCTCAAGCCGCAACCGAAGAGATAAAACAAGCAAC
>JBDRUX010000068.1:0-13811 GCA_039801565.1 Caldifarciminota bacterium | reverse complement strand
CTACGGGGTCACCCCCTATACGATACCCCCTCACTAATGGAAAATTAGCGTAACCGACGAATAATTAAGAAGATAGATGAAAAAATCGGTCATTTTTAGGTTGAAATATATTTCAACTTTTTCTGGCACAAAACCCAGTGCTTGCACAATGATAGAGGTGTTATTGGCTTGTCGATTGGGAATTAAACGGTTCAAGTTGGTCCAAGAGGTTCAAATGAAATTTAATCAAAATCGTTGGATGGTTGAAGAAGGGATAGGCTGGGCGGGTTCGGATAAAACTTCGTTTAGTACCTTTGCCAGTTCTGCTACTTTAAATGGTTTAGCAACAGCACCTTTGAAACCAAATTTTGCGAACTCAGCGATAATTGGGTCGTTGGCGTACCCACTGGCAACAATCGCTTTAACTTCTGGGTCAATCTTTAATAGTTCGGAAATCGTCTCCTTGCCCCCCATTCCACCTTTAATCGTTAAGTCAATTATAACGCAACAGAACGGCTTACCCTCTTCTTTGGCTTGTTTATAATTACTTATTGTTTCTTCACCATTTGGTGCGGTAATGACTTCATAACCGAGATAGATTAAGATTTCTTTGACCATCTCTTGCACATCCGGTTCATCATCCATCACCAAGATTTTTCCTTTGCCGCGTAGAGTGGTTGGTTCTGGTAATTTTTCTTGTTCGGTCGGTTTGACTAAAATTGTCTTGTGGGTTGCCGGCAAGTAGATATGAAAAGTTGTTCCAACACCCAATTTGGAATTCACTTGGATTGCACCATTGTGGCGCTTAATGATGGAGTAAGCTGTAGTTAGACCAAGTCCGGTACCTCGAGGTTTAGTAGTAAAGAATGGGTCAAATATCTTGGGGAGGTTCTCTTCGGAAATTCCAATCCCTTGGTCTTCAATCGTAATTTTCACATAGGTCCCTTCGGGCAATTGTAATCCATTATCGCCATCGAGTTGGATGTTTTCGACAGAAATTTTAATTGTGCCACCTTCAGGCATTGCCTGATTGGCATTGATGAGGAGGTTATTAAAGACCTGTAAGAGTTGACCCTCATCAGCTTCCACTGGCCAGATACTATCCGGTAAGTTAAATTCATAGGTTGCCTTAGCCCCTTTGAGCGCGAGATTCGCGGAATCTTTCAGGATTTTGGCAATAGCGACGACTTTTTTTACCGGAGCACCACCTCGGGAGAAAGTAAGTAACTGTTGGGTTAAATCCTTGGCTCGTAAACAGACATTTTCGGCTCGAGTTAGGATATTAAATAACTTATCGTCCTGGTTTATCATCATCTTTGCCAAAGAGATATTACCAAGAATTGTTGCCAAAAGGTTATTAAAATCGTGAGCAATACCCCCGGCTAAGATACCAATTGATTCCATTTTTTGGGCTTGGTAGAACTGTTCCTGAGTTGTTTTCAATTGTTCGTAAGCCTTCTTCAGTTCTTGGGTTCGTTCTCTCACCTTTTTTTCTAAGATTTCGTTAAGGTTTCGCATCTGTTCTTCAATCCGTTTTCGCTCAGTAAAGTCGTGAATCACCCCTTGATAGCCTAAAATTTTTCCGTCTCGGTCATAACGCAATGTGGAGGTTAAAACGCAATCCAAAGCTGTGCCATCTTTTCTCTTTAATTTCACTTCAAAATTCTTAACATACCCATTCTTTGCCACTTCTGCTTTGAACCGTTCCCGGTCGGCGGGATTGAAATAAAAATCACGGGCATTGAGACTTGGTAGTTCTTCGTCAGTATAGCCAAAAAGTTCTAAGAGCGCGGGGTTAGCACTGACGAATTTGCCGTCAACGGTTGTGATATAAATCGGGTCCCGGCTATTCTCAAAGATTGTCTTGTAAAGTTCTTGACTTTGGCGTAATCTTTCTTCGACCTGTTTGCGTTCTCGAACCTCTTGGGCTAATTCCTTAGTTCGCTCAGCTACTTTTTCTTCCAAGCTTCTGTTTAACTCCGTCAATTCCTGATGCGCCTGCTCCAGGCGATCGAGCATTAAGTTGAACGATTTTGCCAACTGACCAATTTCATCTTGAACTGGAATTTTAGCCCGTTTTGACCAATCACCATTAGCAATGGCTAAAGCGGTCCTGACGATCTGGCGCAAAGGTATGGTTACAAGACTACTAAAGCCAATTGTCAAAAACATCCCAACCACAAAGATAATGAAACTGACTAAGGCAATTGTCATTCTTATCCGTTTCCCTTCGTTTATCAATTCCCATAGTGAGATTCCTAAGTAGAGTTTACCGATTAATTGGTGATTCAGGTATACTGGGGTGCTAATTTGGTAAATTCTTTTTGCCCATAATACCCGATTCGTTTTGGTAGTTAGGAATTCTGTTGCCTCGGCAATTTCTTGATTGAACGATTTTATTACCCGATTGGACCTGTCGGTAACGACCAAATAGATTAAATCTTGATTTTGCCGGGCAAGCCGGAAGGCTTGGTCGATTCCTTGGTTATCTTCAAAATACAATGCCGGGGCAATACTCCAACTGGTCATATCGGCAATACATTTCGCTTTGGCAGCGATTGCCTTTAATGCCTGCTTTTCTTGCCGGTCCGGGAAATAGACTGCGATAAAAATGGCGATAAAGAAAATCAGTAGCGTAACCACAATCGCCAACTTGGTTCGAATTGACCAGCGCTGGATAAGTCTTACTAACTTTCTCATTTGGCTAATTAGTTATTACTTTTGCTAAGTTTAATAGTTGCGAACTAAAATCGGCACCTTCGGCTTTGGCTTGGGTTAGATTAATTATAATAAGCGGCCTTTCACCTTTGGTATCAATCCCAACCGCCAAACCGGATTTAACATACTCTGGAACTCCGGTCAAAGTTAAAACTTTTAGTTCGCCGGCAAGTGCCTGAATAGTTGATATTTCAAAAGCCCGTAATGGCGTGACATATAGAATGTCAATGGAATCGTTAATGATTGCCGTTTTAAGAATAGCTTCGTCACCAAGGGCAATTGGTTTGGCTTTAATCGGTAGGTCGGCTAAATCTTTTATTGGTAGCTCTTTTAATACCCTCAAGAACTCATCTTTGATTAGTAACGAAGCTCGAAATTTTTCTTGATAAATCACTCCGATGACAATCTCTTTGCCAACTCGGGATTTTAAGTTTCGGTCAAAAGTCAATACCTTAAGCAATAAAGGTAACTGCAAATCCATTGGCACTGGCATCTCTTGGGCAAATTCAATTGAGGAAATTGGCGCTGCTACCATTTGGCCGAGATAAAAACTGAGCAAAACTGGCAAAAGACGGCGTAAGGTATTTAAGGGCATTAAAAGGCGTCCACTCACCCCATAGTTTAAAATCGCGCCCAAAGTCTCAATTCCCAGTTCCGACCATTTTGCTTAATCGCATCTTGTTTATGCTCAAAGCCACCTGGTAACTTATACTCGGTCGCCAAAAGATTTTTTATCACGAGCGAGATTTTTAGGTGATTGAATAATTCAGGACTGGAGAGGTTGAGATTGGTTAAAAGATAGGGCTTGGTTTTGGTATTATAAACAGTAATCCGTTCCGTCTCGTATCGGACTTCAGGCGCAACCCGAAAATCGCTAATTGGGAAAACCAATCCCAATTTGGCAATATGACTTGGTGAATTGGTCAATTTAGTATTTTGAATTTCATCACTCGCTATCTGAAAGGCATAATTGATATAGCCCTGAATTCCATAACGGAACTTGGTCTGCAGTTCGAATTCACTCCCCAAAGCTTTCACCCGACCGATATTCTGAAATTGGAGAAGAGAATCTGTTTCATCCGATGTCAAGTCAATCAGGCCCCTCATTCCATAATGATAGACCGAAACAATCCCGTAAACATTTTGGGCAAGCCTCTGCTCCCAAACTACCTCAAAAGTTCTAATCTTTTCTGGATTTAAGAAAGGATTTGGTTTATGACCGTACAGTGGGTCTTGGTAGTTTATTTCGTAGACATTTGGGGCACGAAAGGCTTGCCCATAAAGCAATTTAATAGCAGTGGCTTGAAATGGATTGTAAATCACCGCACCGCGTGGGACAAAAGCATTGCCGATGGTTGTATAATTGTCCCACCGCATACCAAGATTAACTGCCAGATTGGCTAAAATCTGATACTCATCTTGCAGATAACCCGATATGACTTGGTATGGAAAATTAGCGTCAAAATAAACTGTGTCAGTATCCCAGAGACGATAATCCGCACGCCAATGCTTTTGATATTCCAAGCCCAAAGTCAACCGATTATTAATTGTTAGGTCCCAAAGGTATTGTGCCTCAATCCCTAACCAGTTGCCATATGACTCATCAAAGGATTGGACTTCGTATGGGTAAGCACCCTTATAATGATACCAATCGAAATAGGTCCGGACTATTAAGTTTTTGTCAGCTTTTATTTTTTTATCATATTTAAGTTCGACAAAACTTCGTTCGTCTAAACTCCAGGTATTTTGGTTATTAAAGACCACGCCAAACGCACCAGTTGGAATCCCTTTTTTTCGCGAGGTGAAAATTCCCTGCCAATTAAAATCTTTATAACTGAGCGTGGCAATTGCGCCGTAAGATTTGTCCCAGTCCAACCCTTGGGCGATACCATTATTGACGGAATCGTATTCCGGAAAATAAAGGTCCTGCCCATTAATATCGGTAATTTGCCCAGCAATAAAGACATCTAAGCCATTTTCAAACTCTTTACCCAAGCTACCAGCCGTAGCAAGTTTACCATAACTACCCGTGGCGGGCATTAACCTGATTCCATCAACCATTCTTCCTTTCTTCGTTACAACATTCACGACAGCAAACATTGCCCCGGTGCCATACAAGGCAGAACTTGGTCCACGAACAATCTCAATTCGCTCAATCCCATCTAAGCTAAGTCCAAAATCGGTCCCCAGCATTGCTGAACCATAGACATTTTCATTCACAGTATGACCATTAACTAAAAGTAATATTCGGTCGTTATAATCGGTTGGTCGACTGAATCCTCGAACACCTAAGTAAGTATAATTTCGGTCATTGGTGGTATAAAAACCCCGAACACTATTGAAGACATCTTCCAACGTTTGGAAACCGTAATGCTCGATATCCTCATAAGTGATGATGGTGATTGAAGCTGGGGCTTGGCTAATCTTCTGGGCATATTTTGCCGCAGTGCTAATTCGGGTATTAAGTAACGAATCTAATGAAATGTCCAAAGCGGTTTGACCGTAAACAATTCCAGCTAAGGTTAAAAGGTATAGTATATTGCCAATCACGGTTAATGAGCCTCGATCCCTGGACTTAGGCATTACTTTGACCCTTATCATTTATAACTTCTTGTAAGGTCTTAATCAATTCTTCTGCCTCGTAAGGTTTATTGATTTTGGCGCAGAAGCCGTAGCGTTGAAAGTGAAGTAGCGTTTCGTCACTACTGTAACCACTGCAAACGATTGCTTTGACTTTTGGGTCAATCTTTAATAATTCTTCTATCGTCTCTTTACCACCCATCCCACCCCTAACCGTTAAATCCATAATAATACAATCAAAAGGCTTACCACTCGCTTTTGCTTTTTGATACTTTTCAATCGCTTCTTTGCCATCGTTTACGCCTTCTACTTCGTAGCCAAAATAATTTAAAAGTGTCTCGGTTGTCTCTAAGATTTCTTTTTCGTCATCCATTATTAAAACCTTCCCTTTCGATTCGGTTCGTTTGAAACTTATTTCCAGTGTTGGAATGGTACAGGTTGACACTTGCTCATTTTGAATTCGGTTCGGATATTCAGTTAAGGCGGGTAGATAAATCGTAAAGGTTGTACCTGAGCCAATTTTTGATTCCACTGTAATCGCGCCATTATGTCTTTGAATAATCGAATAGACCGTAGCCAGTCCTAATCCAGTGCCTTTTGGTTTGGTAGTGAAAAATGGTTCAAATATCTTAGGTAGATTCGCTTCCGGAATACCAACCCCGGTGTCCTTAATCGCTATTTTCACATAGTTGCCTTTTGGTAATTGAATTTGCGAATTTAAGTCAAGTTTAACATTTTCGACTGTGATTTTAATCGTTCCACCGTTGGGCATCGCCTGCCGAGCATTGACTAATATATTATTTAACGCTTGGACAATTTGACCTTCATCGACTTCGACTAACCAAATATCACTCGCAATACTCAGTTCACAACGGATAGCAGAACCGCCCAATGTAATCGTCATTGAGTCGTTAATTAATTTGGGGATCGAGGCAACTTTTTTTACCGGTTTATCACCCTTGGCAAAAATAAGCAACCGTTGCGTTAAGTCTTTAGCGCTTCGGGTCACCGAAGCCACTCGATTTAATATTGGAATAATACGGTTTGTTACCAAACGTCCGGAAACAAATTCCGTGGCATCCGGTTTTAATTCTTCTTTCAATATTATCTTCAAAAGAGAAAGGTTTGCCATTATTGTGGTCAGGAAATTATTGAAATCGTGAGCGATACCACTGGCTAAAGTCCCCATCACTTCCAGCCTCTGGACTCTTAAGAATTGCTCCTGGGTGGCTCGCAACTCTTTATTGGCGCGTTCCAATTCTGCGGTTCGTTCTTTCACCTTTCGTTCCAGTTCTTCATTCATCTTTTGCATCGCCACTTCCAATTGTTTGCGTTCGGTAATATCCCGAACTACACTCACCCAAGCAACTCTTTCGCCTTGCTCATCAAAAATTGGCATCACACTATGCTCAGTTGGGAAAATTGTACCATCTTTCCGTTTCATCTTAAATTCAAAATTACTCAGGAAACCTTTCTCAGCAATCGCTTGATAAAGATGTTTTCGGAACAATTGAAGTGCATTCTCGTCAATATGGAGAAAGGTTGTAGTTCGATTTAACATCTCTTCTTTGGTATAACCAAAGATTTCCGTGGCGGCTGGATTGCAATTTAGAATCTTCACGGTCCTGGCATCAATAATGAAAACTGCTTCCCGCAGGCTGTTCACGGTCTTTTCTAACAATTGATTACTCTTGCGTAAAGTTTCTTCGGCTAATTTTCGCTCCGTGATATCCTCGCCAGAGCTCAAAGTGCCGATAATATTGCCTGCATCATCGGTCAACACCGTATTATGCCAGGCGATGATACGCTCTTCGCCTTGTTTGGTTAAAATTGGGTTCTCGTAATATTCATATGCGGCAATCTCACCATTGAGCAATTTTTTGAAGACCGCTCTTACCTGTGTTCGGTAATTCTCGGGCAAGAAGGAATCAAACCAATTTTTGCCGATAACCTCATCCTCCGCATAACCTAAAATCTCACAGCCATTTTTGTTAATCAAACAGACCTTTTCGTTAGCATCAATTGCGACAAAAATCACCGGGGCAAGGTCAAGGCATTTCTTTGTCAAGTTATATTGTTGAGCTGTTGGAATGGCGAGTGACTGATTAAGCGATACTGATTTGGTTAGTTGATTTTTGTTATAAGTGTTAATCATCCCCTAAGCTACTTTATTTAAGTATCGGGGATTATTTTCTTCACCCCGAATAACTACCCCTTTGATAATATATTATAACTAAAAAAATCTCAAGGTCAAGGAAATTTTAGTAAATAATATTTGGCAGCACTTCCTCCAACTTATGCTTCAGATTTGCTTTGAACCGATTAAACAACTAAAACATTTATGCCTCTAATATACTATACGGGTTTCGCATTGCGCAACTTGCGAGTCGTTTGCCCCACAACATAGAACCGAATGATAGCGGTCGCAGACTGGTCAATCACTTTGCAGATAAACCAATGGCTTTTGTATTTATTGACACAACCAATTATTTATGGTATATTAAAATCTTATGTTAGAAAAAAATAGTAATAAAGAAATTATTTCTTTAATTGAAGAGTTAAGCGGTCAAAAAATTTCTGACTGTTTTCAATGCGGCTCTTGCACCGCGGGTTGCCCAGTTGCCTTTGCGATGGAACCGGTGCCAAGTCAAGCGATTCGAATGCTCCAACTCGGTATGGTGCAAGAAGTCTTAAATTCAGAAGGTATCTGGCTCTGTGCCGCTTGTAATGTCTGCGGCACACGCTGCCCAAGAGGCGTTGACTATGCGAAAATTTCTGATGCCTTACGGGCTTTGGTCTTACGAAGTAAAAAGAACCGAGTTGAGCCTGACAAAATAAGTAAAGACCTTATCTATGATGCACCCCAACAGGCATTTATTGCCGGATTTAGGAAGTTCGTAGGATGATCAAATTAGTTGTTGGTGGTTGGTTGTTAGGAGTTAGACTAAAAACCAACAACCAAAGACTAAAAACTTTCTTCTGATGAGATATCCTTATTACCCTGGGTGCACCTTATATACTAAGGCAAAGAATTTAGACCGATGTGCTCGCCAGTCGGCTCAAATCCTTGGCTTTGAACTGCAAGAACTTGAGACCTGGAATTGTTGCGGTGCAATCTATTCTACCGTGACCGATGATTTAGCAGCACAGGTTGGACCAATCCGGAACTTAGTTCAGGCAAGAAAGATGGGCAATTCATTAGTCACTCTTTGTGCTGCCTGCTACAATGTGCTTTTGCGTAGTCATAACTTCCTTTTTGCCCCAGGTAATGAGAAGACCAGAAAACGGCTTTTAGAATTCTTAGAAGAACCTTATGATGAAAATATGAAAGTGCTACACTATCTGGAGGTCTTGAAGAATGATATCGGTTGGGATAAGATAAAAGTTAAAGTTAAGAAGAATCTTAAAGGACTTAAGGTTGCTCCTTATTATGGCTGTTTACTCTTAAGACCAGCTGAAGAATTGAAATTCGACGACCCGGATAATCCAAAAGTGATGGATGAATTGATGGCAACTTTGGGTGCCGAGCCGATTGACTTTCCATTCAAGGGTGAATGTTGCGGCGGTTATATTTTAGTAAACGCCCCGGATATAGCATTAAAGTGTTCAAAAACAATCCTTGATAGTATCATCGCTGCAGGTGCGGAATGTGTCATAACCAGTTGTCCTTTGTGCCAATATAATATTGATAATCAACAGAAATTGATTAGGGAGAAAAGCCCAGGTTTTAAGAAAATCCCGGTCTTCTATTTCACCCAACTTTTGGGCTTGGCTTTGGGTTTAGAAGGTGAAATACTGGCTTTAGATAATCATTATGTTGACCCAAAACCGCTTTTAATCCAGAAAGGATTAATCAATGGTTGAGAAAAAGACTAAAAATCAGAAGCGAATTGGTGTTTTTGTCTGTCATTGTGGCATAAATATTGCCGGAACCGTAAAGATTGATGAGGTTTTAAGAAGATTAAAAGACTATCCTTCGATTGCGGTAGTTAAGGACCATCAATACTGTTGTTCTGACCCCGGCCAGAATTTAATCAAAGAGACGATAGTTAAGGAAAAATTGGACGGAGTGGTTGTTGCTTGTTGTTCACCAACGCTACACGAGCCGACTTTTCGCAAAGCTGCTGCTTCAACTGGAATTAATCCTTATCTATGCGAAATTGCTAATATCCGTGAACAGTGTTCTTGGGTGACTGAAGATAAGGATAAGGCGACTGAAAAGGCGGTGAAAATTATCAAGACGATGGTTAAGAAAGTGCAATATGATGAACCATTAACTCCAATTTCAGTGCCAATAACAAAACGGGCAATGGTGATTGGAGCGGGTGTGGCAGGAATCCAAGCCGCACTCGATATCGCCAATGCTGGTTACGAAACGATTTTAGTTGAAAAGAATCCTTCAATTGGTGGGCATATGGCACAACTCTCTGAAACTTTCCCAACCCTTGACTGTTCACAATGTATCTTGACTCCGAAAATGGTGGAAGTTAAACAACATCCTAATATTAAACTCTTCTCTTATAGCGAAGTGAAAGGAGTTTCGGGGTATGTTGGTAACTTTAAAGTGAAGGTGAAGAAAAAGACCAGGTATATTTTACCAACAAAGTGTAATGGTTGTGGTGATTGCGCAATTGCCTGTCCTGTATCAGTGATTAATGAGTTTGATGCTGGACTTTCGAAGCGGAAGGCGGTATATCGTCCGTTTCCGCAAGCGGTGCCCAATATCTTTACGATTGAGAAGAAAGGTATTTCTCCTTGTCGGGTTGCCTGTCCGGCTGGGGTAAATGCCCACGGTTATGTTGCATTAATTGCCGCGGGAAAATATCAAGAAGCGTTAGATTTGGAGCGTCAGGCTAATCCGTTTGCTTCGGTCTGTGGCAGGGTCTGCAACCATCCTTGCGAATCGAACTGCAACCGAAACCAAGTGGATAAGCCAATTGCGATTTGCTCTTTGAAACGATTTATTGCCGATTATGAATTGAAGAAAGGTCGCCAGTTACCACCACCGGTAGAGAAAGTGAAATTCGACAAGGTTGCAATCATTGGTGGTGGACCGGCTGGTTTGGCTTGTGCCTATTTCTTAGCCAAGAAGGGTTATCCGGTCACAATCTTTGAAGCCTTACCAGAATTGGGGGGAATGTTAATCACTGGAATACCTGAATTTCGGCTACCCCGACCAGCAATTAAGGCTGATATTGATTACATTCTTGCCCATGGAATAGATGTGAAGACCAATCAAACTTTGGGTAAAGATTTTACGATTGAAGACTTATTCAATCGGGGCTATAAGGCGGTATTTTTAGCAACTGGTGCCTCAAAAGGATTGAAACTTGGTGTCCCAGGTGAAAATCTTTCTGGTGTCTATCAGGTATTGGACTTTTTAAGGTTTGTTAATCTAAAGACCAAGGACTTAACCACCGAGGTTAATGGTAAACGAGTAGCGGTGATTGGTGGTGGTAATGCCGCGGTTGATGCGGCAAGGACTGCTTTACGCCTCGGGGCAAAAGAAGTCAGTATAATTTATCGGCGGTCAAGACGAGAGATGCCAGCCAACGAATGGGAGATTGAAGAGGCAGAAAAGGAAGGGGTGAAGATTGTCTATTTGTCGGGACCAACTAAGATTTTAGGTAAAGACAATAAAGTAATTGGGATTGAGTGTCAAAAGATGGAACTGGGTCCGCCCGATGCCACCGGAAGAAGAATGCCAATACCAATTCCAAAAAGTGAATTTACTGTTGAGACCGATATTGTGATTTTAGCAGTTAGCCAAGCACCGGATACATCACTATTCCCGGATTTAGAAAAGACCCGATGGGGTGCCATTGTAGTTAATCCGGATAATATGATGACATCGCAAGAAGGTATCTTTGCGGGCGGGGATTTGGTATCTGGACCAGCTACCGTAATTGAAGCAGTGGCTGCGGGTAGGAAGGCAGCTGAAGGGATTGAAATGTATCTCGAAGGTGAGGAACTCAAACCAGCAGAAAAGCCGAATCCTGAGATTGCTCAATTCACACCCGAAGAATATGCCCTATTCAAAAAAGAACCAAGAGCTGAAATGCCAAAAATTCCACTCACCGAACGCAAAAGTTTTAAAGAAGTCGAGTTAGGCTTTTCCGAGGAAGAGGCAAAACGCGAGGCGCAAAGGTGTCTTAACTGCAGTGTCTGCTGTGAGTGTATGGAGTGTGTCAAGGCTTGCGAGGCTGAAGCCATTGACCACAATTTAAAAGACGAGTCCGAAGAATTCGAAATTGGTTCGCTCGTCCTGGCTACCGGTTACGAAGTATTAGATAAAAAAATACTCGGTCCTTATGGTAATGGCAAGTATCCGGATGTGATTGACGGTTTACAATTCGAAAGAATTCTTTCGGCATCTGGACCAACCTCAGGTGAAGTACGAAGACCTTCGGATGGTAAAGTACCAAAGCGGGTCGTATTTGTGCAATGTGCTGGTTCAAGAGACCCAGAAAATTATATGCCTTATTGCTCTAAGGTCTGTTGTATGTATACCGCAAAACATGCCCTGCTTTATAAACATCGGGTGCACGATGGTGAAGCGATAATATTCTATATTGATGTCCGAACCGGTGGCAAAGGGTTTGAAGAGTTTTATAAACGAGCGACTGATGAGGGCGTCATTTATATTCGAGGTAAGGTCTCAAAAATCTTTGAGCAGAATGGCAAGGTTACAGTTTGGGGGGCTGATACCTTAACCGGTAAGAAGGTGGAACTCGATTGCGATATGGTGGTTTTAGCAACTGCGATGGTGCCAACACCTCAGACTAAAACATTAGCCACCATCCTAAAAACGGCTTTGGATGAACAAGGTTGGTTGGTTGAAGCCCATCCTAAACTAAGACCGGTTGAGACGATGACCGCTGGTTTCTATCTGGCCGGTGCTGGACAAGGACCGAAAGATATTCCTGAAGCAGTAGCCCAAGCCTCGGCTGCTGCCAGTAAGGTTGTTGCGCTATTTTCACAAAAAGAACTTCAGCACGCACCAATCATTGCTGGTGTTGATGATGACCTCTGCTCCGGTTGTGGTCTCTGTGTTGGTGTCTGTCCTTACCAAGCCCGCGAATTAGAATTAAAAGAAGATGGCAAGACCAAAAAGATTAAAGTGGTTGAAGTATTATGCGAAGGCTGCGGTGCTTGTTCGGCGGCTTGCCCATCTGGGGCGGCACAGCAGAAGAACTTGACCGATGAGCAAATTCAAGCGATGGTCAAAGCCGGTTTGGAGGAATAAATATGGAAAACTTTGAACCAAAGATTGTTGGTTTTTTATGTAAATGGTGCACATCAGCTGGCGCGGATTTAGCCGGAACATCAAGGAAGACCTATCCTCCGAATATGATCCCGATAACGGTATTCTGTTCCAGTCGAGTTGACCCCCAATATGTACTTTGGGCATTTAAGAACGGTGCCGATGGTGTCTTTATTGGCGGCTGTCATCCACCTAATGACTGTCATTACCAGAATGGCAATTTCAAGACGATGAAAAGGGTGCCAATCATTAAGAAATTATTAGCCCAACTTGGGATTGAACCCGAACGGTTGCGTTTAGAATGGATTTCGGCTTCTGAAGGTGACAAATTTGTTCGAGTAGTAAAGGAATTCACCGATACCATTCGTCAACTTGGACCACTGAAATTAAATGATATTCAGACTAATCCAAAACGATAGGTCGCTTTTATCTCACAAACTCACGAAGAATCTTGTATGAATCCCAGGGTTTATCGTTCTTATTCTGTGTGTCCTCTGGAATAAATCTCATTTTTAAAGGGAAAAGGAGGAGCCGTGAAAAAAAAGATACTGGTTTTAGGTGCTGGTTTAGTTGCCCGCCCACTTGTTGATTATCTATTGAAACAATCCGACTTTTTTGTTACGGTGGCAAGTCGAACTGCTAGTAAAGCCGAAAAACTTATAGCCAGCCACCCTCGGGGCAAGGCGCTGGAAGTTAATGTCTCGGAACCAACTGTGTTGGCGAATTTAATTGTTGAAACCGATTTGGTGATTAGTCTGGTCCCTTACACTTTTCATCCAATTGTTGCCCAAGCCTGTATCCAATACAAAAAACCGATGATCACTACCTCCTATGTAGGCGATGCGATGCGCAGTCTTGACCAAGAAGCAAAAGCAGCCGGAATTATTATTCTGAATGAAATTGGGCTTGACCCTGGTATTGACCATATGTCGGCAATGAAAATTATCCATCGCGTCAAGAACCGAGGCGGTAGAGTTATAAGTTTTTATTCTTATTGTGGTGGCTTACCAGCACCCGAAGCGAATAATAACCCTTTTGGTTATAAATTTTCTTGGAGCCCAAAAGGTGTCCTTTTAGCCGGCAAGAATAGTGCCCGTTATCTAAAAGATGGCAAAGAGATTTTCATCCCCGGACCAGAATTGTTCTCGCACTATTGGGTAGTCGAAATTGAAGGCTTAGGGAAATTCGAAGCCTACCCCAACCGAGACTCATTGCCCTATATTGAACTTTATGGATTGGTTGGTATCAGCTCAATGTGTCGTGGCACACT
>JBDRUX010000067.1:0-13879 GCA_039801565.1 Caldifarciminota bacterium | reverse complement strand
GCCTTCCCCAACTTTGCAGCCAAATTGTTTTAAGGCAACTCGTTTCCATTTGGTCGCTGCCTGCACAATCTGGGCATCGATGGGATTTTTATCGTAATCATTCGAAATATGGAACTCAATAGGGGTGCGTGAGCCGTCACGGTCGAGCATATCATTGACACCGCTCTGCTTGTCAACAATTAACGGAACTTGAACCATCTTAAGATTGAGTGCCTTACACAGTTTCTTTTCGATGTATTCTTTCACCGCAAACAAAGCTTCCATCCGTTCCATCGGTTTTAGGAGCGGTTTATAGTCGTTGGGCAGAATTTTTTCTAATTCTTCATAACTACCAATTCCTGGTCCGGCTAGGTCAGCCTTTTTATCTAACATCGTTTTGCCTCCTTGTTTACTTCTTGTTTGCTTAACTTTCAGTTTTTAAAGTTTTTTATTATATCATTAAATCAATTCTTGTCAATATCAAATGGGCAAAAGTTGTAATCGAATCATTTAGCTGGGAAAGTCTTTACAATCACGACCAGAATTTTATAATTATTCAATGATTAATCCCAAGAAAGTCTGGCTTTTGTATGCCCAAAAAATTTACAATCTTTTTTGTCAGAATTTAGATAAGATCCCAGTAATGTTAAAAAATAATCTAAATAGTGTTGTGGCTACTCTTAAATTGGACTTGACTCAAGAGCAAAAAGACCACTTATTGGAAATAGCGCTGGTTTTTTTCCGAGAAGAGTATTTAGAAGCTTACCGTCGTGCTAGTTCTGGTGAAGAACCGGAAAGCGAACTTTCGACGATTCAATCTTGCATTGTGATTGAAGAGACGACGGGTTATCCGGTGACCGAACTTTTTCAAGCGATGGTGCGGGCAATAATCGCCAATAAAGATAAACCCGAAGAGACAGTGGTGGATATTCTAATTAAAAATTATAGTGCTTATCCGGCACTAGCGATTTTGAAAATTAATCTACAGGAAACACCAAGGCCGGAGAATCAGCTACCCGACTACTGTTTAGCCTTGTCAGTAAAAAGTCTTGTCGAAAGTGCAATGGGCAGTGCAAGCTAAAATTACGGCTTCGACCAGATGGTATTACCGAGATTATCAAGTAAAACAAGTGAACCACCCCGGGCGGTTGTCGAAATGACGGCCAACGGACGACCTTTATCATTATTGAAATTTATCATCCCACCAAATGTTGCGCCAATCATTCCAATGGCGGTCCTACCACTATAATCATTAAGATTAAAACCGCTACCGATATCACTGGCGAATATTTTGGCAACACTATTGCCGACAGCATTGCCGATTATTAATTCACCCCCTTTGGCGGTTGCGGTAAGTTGTAAAGCAATTTGTTTATGGAAGTCGTTAATTACCATTTCGCCACCATAAGCTTTAGCCTTGAGATTTCCGACCAATGTCTCGTCATTATTTTTAATAATCAGTTCGCCACCATCTTTTTGGGCAGAAATTTCGGCAACGACCTTTTCTTGATTATTCCAAATACTTAAAACGCTGCCATTATCGTTTGCCGAAATTTTCAATAGGATTTTACCACTGGTGGTCTTAAAAATGATTCCTGTTTCTGGCACGATTATTTCCGAGACGGGTCTTGGTTCCGAAGTTGGTTGGGCTTTCAGGACAATAAGAAAGACTATCACCAATAGGCTAATCATTGCAATATACATTTTATTCTTCTGCATAAATCCTCCGATTTAACTTTGATAAAATTTCGGCTGATGTCAATAGTCGTTTTGAAAAGTCTTGACTTATCAGATTTTAATTTATAAACTTATTCTTGACTGCGCCCGTAGCTCAGTTGGATAGAGCGGCGGACTCCGGATCCGCAGGTCGCGTGTTCAAATCACGTCGGGCGCTCATTTTAAAGCACAATTTAAAAGGAGACCAATGGAATTTTATGAAGTAGTAAAAAAACGCAAAAGTGTAAGGGCTTATAAAAAAGATCCAATTCCGGATGAGGTTTTGAACCGAATAATGGAGGCGGTAAGAATTGCCCCATCTGCTAAGAATCTCCAGCCTTGGAAATTTATTATTGTCAAAGACCCTCAAATCATTCAAGAACTTGTGCCAGCCTGTAATAACCAACAATTTATCGCCGAAGCACCAATTGTTATCTGTGCGGTTGGTTTAGAGGACCAAGCTTGGGGCAGGATGGGGGGCTACTGGCGATCATTAGAAGTTGATGTTACGATTGCTTTTGAACATTTAGTCCTGGCGGCTGCCAATGAAGGCCTCGGCACTTGTTGGATTGGGGCATATAAAGAGGCTGAGGTTAAAAGAATCTTAAAGATTCCCGAAGGTGTTAAAGTGGTTGCATTAACGCCGCTTGGCTATCCAGCTCAAGAACCTCAAGCGCGACCCCGTAAATCAATGGCAGAAATAATCTCATACGATAAGTTTTGAGATAAGTAAAAATTTTAGCAATAAAAACAAAACTTGTAAAGCGCTCAAACCCTTTTACTTAATTGAAATAACCCCAAATTTCTATAATCGAAATTTTACAGGTTTTGTGCCAGAAAAAGTTGAAATATATTTCAACCTAAAAATGGCCGATTTTTTCGTCTATCTTCTTGGTTTTCCGTCGGTTACGCTAATTTTCTATTAGGGAGGGGGTATCGTATAGGGGGTGACCCCGTAGGCGACTCCCTAAGCTACTCCGTAGATTGCTTCCTAAGTTGCTTGGTAGGTTGCTTTCTGGGTTGGTTAGGGAGCGAGTTCGGGAGCAATTTCGTAGGCGACCTCGGAAGCAACCCAGTAGGCAACTTGGGAAGCAACCTGGGAAGTAGCCTGGTAGACGGTCCTCTAAGCCGCTTGGGAGGCTAGCTCCTATACTGCTTCGTCTAATAAGTTTTCTTTATTTTCACTAAGCCCCAACCACCAGCCACTAACTACTGATTTCGGAGACTACCCCGCAGGCTACTTCGTGAGCTGACCCTTAGTATCCGCTTTAGACGCCATCTCCTGACAAAAATAAGAACGGGGCTTGATTGCTCGAGCCCCGTTACTTTTTATCTTAGGGTTACTTCTCTAAGACAATCTTTCTTGTAACCCTTATATCACCAGAATTGAACCGCAGGATATAGACACCAGATGGTAGCGCCTCGGTGTCAAGCAAGAGGACACCGTCTTTGGTCGGAGTCGAATTGCTATAGGTCTTAACCACCGCACCCGCCACATTGTAGAGTTTGAAGTTAATCGGTCCGGCTACAGGTAAGGTGTAACGAATTGCCGTGAGATTGATTGCTGGGTTCGGGACAATCGTCAGTTTGAATTCGCTCGTAGCCACTTCTTTGCCCGTCACGCCTTCATTGGTTGGAGTCGGTGTCACATCAGCAATCACTGGCGATGGCAAGCCGTGCCGATAGAATTCAGGTGTATTATTACCTTTCGATGCCCAGAAGAAGTTGGCGAACTTAATCAATGCACCGCCGCCTTTAACCCGTTTCTTACTTGGTCCAGCTGGAATATCCCAGAGCGTATCATCAGGTAGTTTCCAGGTTGTATCGTAGAACCAAACTTCGCGAGTATTGCCACCTTTTAAGAGATAGAGAATACCGTTATGATAAACCAATCCTGAACCTTCGCCGATTTTTTTCTTCTTATTGCCGCGGCCAAGCATTGCCTTATAATTGTAATGCTTTAGCGTCGTATCCCAAATACCATTTGAAAGATTATAGCGGAAGAAATCGCCATATTGACCTTTCATCACATAAACCCAAGTATCACCGTCGTAGGCAAGACAAGAGCCCTTCTTGTAGCCAGTTTTGCCACTTGGTCCAGTTGGCGGGGCAGTGAGGGCTGATGACCAACTCTTATTGGTGATGTCATAGAGATAGAATTCGGTGGTCTTAGAACCTTTCATCACAAAGAGATAGGGGTTGCCATCCTTAGTTACTGCAACCATTCCAGAACCATCTTTTGGATTCTTCGTTCCAGGTGGTATTGATGGTAATGTTTCCCAGCCAGTTGGGTCAGTAACTTTATAACGCCAGAACCCAGGGGTATTGTTGCCGCGTAGGACATAGACATAGTCGCCGTAAGCTGCTATTGATGCACCCTTCTTTGGTTTCTTGCCATCTTTTGGCTTGGTGCCTAAAGGCATTGTCTCGGTTGTCCAAGAGCCTTGGCCATTGGGGTCGATTGTATAGATATTGAAATCCTGAGTATTAGAGGCTTTCAAGAAGTAGATTCTATTAGTGGCTTCACTACCAACCATACAACTTCCGGACTTTGGACTTTTCCCCGATTTTTCAGTTGGAATACTTGCCATTGGTTCCCACCGTTCACCACCACCGCCGCCACCAGTTCCAACCGTAAAGCCATTGGGTAGGGTTGCGGTTCCGCCGCCAGGACCACTATTGGTCACTGAGACGTCACGCGGACCAGTTGCTGCGGAAGCCGAAATTGTGATATTAGCCGTGATTTGAGTTGGACTATTAACTGTTGTCGAATTTATCGTGATATCAGGTCCAAAATCAACTGAACTGACACCACTAATAAAATTAGTCCCAGTAAGAACTACATCCAGCGTCTGTAAGCGATTACCACTGTTAGGGTCAACACCAGTTAAAGTCGGAGCTGGATAGCCAATGGTGAATGGATTATCACTCTGGTCTTCGCTTACCCCGGCAGCATTTCTTGCTTTAATTTTAACTCGAGCTTGGGTAGTCGGGGTGTTAGGTATTAACCAAGAATCACTGGTTATACCAAAGGTATCTTTAATAAATAGCCAACTTGAACCATTGTCAGTTGAATAGAGAATTGAATCAAGAGCCGAAGGACCACCGGTATTATTCCAAGTTATTGACTGAGTTGAACCAATTGTCCAAAGTTCACCACCATTCGGCGCTATGACTGTGACTGCTGGCGCGGCTAATGGTCCGCCATGCTTGTAGCAGATTTCGAAGTCTGTTCCATCCCATTGTTGCCAGACAATATATAAATGCTTAGCAGTATCAGTAGTGATTGAGGGATAAAGTCTACCAATATCAGGCAATTCTGGAGTCAAATTTTCTGGAGTTGACCATACACCATTAGCAGCGCGTTCGGCATAACGGACCTTAGAATAGGTGCCAGCACTTACTGAATAGCCATTCCAGATGCAATGCATTGTGCTATCAGTTCGGCTAACAATTTGGGGATAGGCTTGGTTATAGGTTTCAGTCACTCCCAATGTTTCCGCTTCTGACCAAGTTGTTGTCCGGTATTTGTGGACGATTCGCTGTGGAGTTCCAGCACTATACCAGACAATATGGGGATTATTGGTTGCAGTATTAATCGCGATTGAAGGATAAGTCTGGTCAGCAGTGGCTATTCCTGAAACTGCTTCAATACTCTGCCACGAACCACCGATTCGAGCCCGATACATAATTTGTGTTGGTGCTGTCACTCGCTGCCAAGTGATATGGACATTGTTATTCTGGTCACAGACGACCGCTGGATAATTTTTATCGGTAGTACTTGAGTCAATTCTAACTTCTGTTTGCCAACCGGCGCCGGTTTTCTCCCGATATGCAATATAATAGGTCGGTGGCGAAATAGGTGCCCGTTCCCGCCAGACAACATGAATATTACCATTTGGCGAACAGGCGATGTTGGGATAAAACTTTCGATAACTCACTGGATTTACTGAGATAATTTGAGGAGTACCCCAGCCACCATTGCCTGTGCCAACCGGGTTACAGGTGTTGTAATAAATATTGTAATTCGCACCGGAAGGGATATGTTGCCAGACGAGATGTAAAACACCTGAAGGGTCTAAAGCCAGAGAAGGGTAACTGTGATTGCCGGCAATAGCCTCAGGAGTTAGAGTCGTGTCGTCAGACCAACCAAAACCAGGGGTATATCGTTTATAACGAATCTCGTTTCTATCAGCGGCGCCATAAGGTCTGCTCCACCACCAGACAATATGAATTCTTCCTTGATTGTCAATCACAATATTGTGCTGATTGGATTGGGCAGTGTAGTCCGAGTTATCGTTAGTCGTTAAAAGCGTATCCGGATCCCACTGCACCGCAGCAAAAGCGGTACCTGCCAGGAAAAGAATTGATGCCAGAAGAGTAGCGATTAAGGTTTTTTTACCAAGCATCTTAAACCTCCTTTCTGTCTAACTCTTTAATAACTCATTACAGATTATCAGTTATTTTGTAACCCATTTGGGTGGATAAATCTTTATTTTAGAATTTCGTGCTCCACCCAGCCGAAATCCTTTTCTGGCTTTTTATTGAGACTTGGTGATAAGATTTAGCAGTGAATATTAGGAACTTTAATCCAAGCCTCCTCATTAATTATTTTTTATTATACCAAAAAATTTTATTCTGTCAAGGGGGAAGGGGTGAAAACAAACAATAAACCCCTTCCCCTTTGCTTAGATAGTCGGAGTTAGTTCGTGATTATCGCTTTTACCGTTGTTCGTCCGAATTCATTTTCAAGTCTGAGAATGTAAATGCCACGACCCAGTCGCTTACCATTGTTATCAGTGCCGTCCCAAACTAAAGAGTTACGAGTCATAATAAGGTCGCGGACCTTTCTGCCATTCAAATCGTAAATACCAATGGTGGCAGAGCCAACCAAACCAGTCACGAATCGGATTTCGGTCTTATCCTTGAACGGATTAGGATATAAGAGAATATCTCGGGAATTAGACAGGGAGATAGCCCAAGCTTGCGGACCGCCCCAAAGCACTCGGTATTGGACATTATTATTTATCGCATCAAAAACATCCTTCATTGCAAGTAGAGTCGCCCGTGGCGTTGACGATGTATAGGTATTAGCAATCGCAATAATCTGGTTAATAGTCATATTCTCCATAAATTCACCAGTGGCTGCAGTATCATTGTAATAGGCGCCAAGTAGGGTCGGGTCATAACGGGTGTTAAGCATCAGGCATAAGAAATGGCACAAGAAGCTATTCCAAGCGACGCGCGCTGCTGGATTGGAAAGTATGGCAAGCGCTTGATTGAGCGTGGTGACTGAAACGCCGGCAATCACAATTCCACTACTAAGATAAGTTGCCGTCATATCCGGATGATTTTTCCAAAAGCCGGGAGTGAAGGTTGTCCAATTTGGCTCCGGTTCCTCTGGCTTGGTTAAATGGAAACAGCAATAGCGAAACCAGGCACTTGAACCAGGATTTCCTGGCTCGGGGTCAACCAAATGGTCACAGCCAAAAGCGGTCTCCACCAATTCGCCACAGTCAAAATATCCATCACCATCGGCATCATAATAGATTTCACAATGCGCTGTAGCATACACCCAAGTGCAAAAATCAATGCCAAATCGTGTCCTGAGTTCATCTATCGGAATTGTAAAGGTATAGGTAGTGGTATTGATTGGACCGGAATTGTAAGGATATTGACCAGGGGCGCCTCGCTCTGTCGGTTCTATTGTGTCAAGGCGAAGATGACAACCGGTTAAAATCCAAGGCGAATCGGTCTCATAAGTCACTTTTAAAGCGGTATCGGTTGCATTATATTCCAAATAATAATATATTGAACCAACCGGATTCGTCTTCCCAGCATAAAGAGTCCCCGTGTAATAATCCAAAGTCGCCGCGCCAATTGAACCAATGGTTAGAATAAGCCCTAATAGGCTTACAGTTTTTAGATACTTAAACATCTTTACCTCCTTACCGCTTATTGGGGTGTTATATTATAGAGATTCCTTGTTTTGAGGCTGGAATCTCTTATTATCGGTTTGGGTTACTAACTCCACCCCAAGTTAGTCCCAAACGCTGATTTACTAATTATATCACCTCCTTTCATAATTGGCGCTTTGAAACGCCAAACAAAATTTTGTTAATTCTACAATAACTTTTCAATTGGATGTAACCGGACCCTTTATTTAACGCAATTTCTGTGCCAATATTTAAATTTTATATTAAATTATGTAACATATTTTATATTAGCTACTTATAATTATATTACAAAACAATTGGTTTGGTAAAAATTTGCCACTGTGCAGCATTTTTGCAATTGTGTTGCATAAATGCTACAATTACTTTTATTCTTGAATGCAGAGTAGAATAGGGTCTTTCTGAGTCTGTGGTATGAATCGGGATTAAGAAAGTATGACAATCCGTTAAGTCCATATACTCTCACTTCTTTAATTTTCACTTTTTCACTATTATAATTATATATGGAGGTCTTACTTTTGTGAAGGAAAAAATGCAAACGTATACATACCAGGGTATCTACTTCTTATTGGAAAGAAATGTTGTTAACCTAAAAATCCATAATAATATGCTGGATCGAGTGGACACCTCGGGTCTAAATATTAAATATTACAAATTTATCTGGTTGACTTTCCGTGATTCAATTTTTAATATGACTGAAAATGGTTAAATTGGGCAAATTTTTTTATCGTTGGCGGGGAGTTATCGGTTTTATTGCATTTTGGTTGACTTTCTTTCTTTCCCGACCTTATAGCAAAACAATATTTTTCAGTTTGCCAATAATCTTAGTTGGCTTGTTATTACGCTTTTGGGCAGGTGGCTATATTGGTAAGACCGCACGGTCAAATGAATTAGATGGGGAAGTGATAGTCGAAAATGGTCCTTACCGGTTCTTAAGAAATCCATTATATTTAGGTAACTTCTTTTTAACCTTTGGTGTCCTTTTGGCTTTAAATCCACCGGTTTTCTATCAGGTCCTTGTTATAATCCTTTTTTGGATTTATTATGGAATAATTATTAAATCCGAGCAAAACTATTTAGAGCAAA
Organism: Caldifarciminota bacterium; assembly: GCA_039801565.1. Lineage (GTDB taxonomy): Bacteria > Hydrothermota > Tepidihabitantia > Tepidihabitantales > JAOUPE01 > JBDRUX01. Next base: position 5,144 of record JBDRUX010000067.1, on the reverse strand, counting down.
AGTTTGGAGAAAGATATCGGGTTTATTGCAAAACCGTTAGTGCCATCCTACCGAGTTTTCGCCAAAAGAAAATTTTGGCTAAGAACCAAAAATTCGATTTTCGAACTGCTCAAAGAGAATTTCAAACAATAGTAATTATAGTAGTAATCTACGGGTTAATTTATCTGAAGGCAGTGCGAAAGATTTAAATAAACAAATTTATTTCGGCATCGGGATTTTGACGCCGTGTTTTTTTGCCGTGTTGATGGCTAACTCATAACCGGCATCGTAATGCCGAGCAATGCCAATACCAGGGTCATTAGTTAAAACCCGTTCCAGCCTTTTTGCCATTTCAGCTGTGCCATCGGCAACAATTACCTGACCAGCATGGATTGAATAACCGATGCCGACACCACCACCATGATGGACTGAGACCCAAGAGGCACCAGATACGGCATTGAGTAAAGCATTGAGTATTGGCCAGTCCGCAATGGCATCCGAACCATCACGCATCTTTTCGGTCTCGCGATTGGGTGAGGCAACCGAACCGGAATCGAGATGGTCGCGGCCAATTACGACCGGCGCACTAATCTCACCCTTACCCACTAACTCGTTAAGTGCTAAACCAAACTTGGCACGTTCGCCATAACCTAACCAGCAAATCCTTGCGGGTAGACCCTGAAATGGAATCTTAGTTCGAGCTAATCGAATCCAACGATTGAGGGACTCATTATCTGGAAAGAGTTTTAAGACCAAATCGTCGGTTTTGTAGATATCGGCTTTATCACCGGATAAGGCAACCCAGCGAAATGGACCTTTGCCTTGACAGAACAAGGGCCGGATATATTCTAAGACGAAACCTGGGATATTAAAGGCATTTTTAACCCCGGCTTTTTGGGCTTGGGCTCGAAGATTATTGCCATAATCAAAAGCGATGGCACCCCTTTTTTGCATCTCAAGCATCGCCTCCATTTGGCGCGCCATTGATTCATAAGAATATTTGATGTAGGTTGCAGGGTCTTTTTGTCGAAGCCTGAGCGCTTCCTCTAAGGACATTTTACCCGGAACATAACCATTCAACTCATCATGGGCTGATGTTTGGTCAGTTAAAACATCAGGGATTATATTCCTTTTGACCAATTCGGGATGGATATCCGAGGCATTACCTACTAGTCCGATTGAGCGGGGTATTTTTTGCTTTACTGCTTCATCAACCAATCGGAGTGCCTGGTCTAAGTTGTCAACCATCATATCACAAAAGCCTTGTTTGATGCGACGACTGATTCGATTTGGGTCAACTTCGACATCGAGGATTACGCCTTCATTCATTGTTACGGCTAAAGGTTGGGCACCGGACATCCCACCCATACCAGCAGTTAAAACCCATTTGCCTCGAAGCGTTCCACCAAAGTGTTTACGGGCGCATTCGGCAAAAGTTTCATAAGTTCCTTGAATGATTCCTTGGGTTCCAATATAAATCCAGGATCCAGCGGTCATCTGACCGAACATAATGAGACCTAATGCTTCTAATTTTCGAAAATAGTCCCAATTTGCCCAGGCTGGGACTAATAAAGAATTGGCAATTAGGACTCTTGGGGCATAGGGAAATGTCTTAAAAATACCAACGGGTTTGCCGGACTGAATCAAAAGTGTCTCATCATTTTCTAAGTTCTTTAAGGATTCGACAATGGCTAAATAACATTCCCAATTTCGTGCGGCTTTACCGGCGCCACCATAAACGATTAATTCTTCTGGTCTTTCGGCTACTTCGGCATCAAGGTTATTCTGAAGCATTCTTAATGCTGCCTCTTGATGCCATCCCTTACAAGACAATACCGTGCCACGGGCGGCTTTGATTGGTTTGAATTCCATAAGGTTATTTTATAGCTAATTTAAATTCTGTCAATGAAAAATTTATTGACTTTAGATAATTTTTCGGTATAATTATAATCCGGAGGTGTAATTTGGGGGTTGACTTATTTCTGCTCGCATTGCTTTTGGCTTTTACAATCTACGGTTTTATTAAAGGCTTTGTTCACGAGATTTTTGTAACCCTTGGTTTAATCCTTGGCATATGGCTTGGACTGGAAAAGTCTTATCTTTTAAGTTCATTGTCGCCGCCAATTTTGGTACCAGAACCTTGGAATCAAATTCTCCGCTTTGTTATTGTCTTTGTTACAGTTTTCTTAATTACAATGTTATTAAGAGTTATTGTCAAAAAATTTGTTAGCGCAATTAAATTAGACTGGTTGGATAAAATAATTGGTGGAGTTTATGGTTTTTTACAAGGCATTGTAATCATCTGGGCGCTTCTGCTCATTGTTCTTACCTTAAGTCCGAATTCTCAAGCGATATTCCAGCGGTCTTCGGTTTCCAACCGGATTTTAGCCTTGGGTAAGAAGGCACCAAATTTGTCGCAAGAATTTGCCCGATTTAGGAATCGAATTACAGAATTTATTTTTAAAACTAAAACCGCGGGCAAAGATAGTAATAAATCGAATAAGACTCGAATCCTTATTTAAAATTTCGCTTTGGCATAAATCTCGCTCTTGACAAGCGACATTTTTTTAGTAGGCTAAAGCACAATGCAGAATGAAACAACGGTAAAAGAAATACCTTCGAAAAAGGATAATTTTTCGGAGTGGTACACTTCGGTCATTCTTAAAGCCGAGTTGGCTGATTACGCCCCGGTGCGTGGGTGTATGGTGATTCGTCCCTATGGGTATAGCCTTTGGGAAAATATGCAAAATAGCCTTGACCGAAGATTTAAGGCAACCGGTCATAAAAATGCTTATTTTCCTTTATTCGTTCCAGAGTCATTCTTAAAGAAAGAAGCCGAGCATGTTAAAGGTTTTTCACCTCAGGTCGCCTGGGTGACCCGAGGTGGTGATGAGGATTTGACCGAACGATTAGCTATCCGACCAACTTCGGAAGCAATCATCTGTAGTATGTATGCCAAATGGGTGAAGTCTTATCGAGATTTGCCAATCCTTATCAACCAATGGTGTAACATCGTGCGTTGGGAAAAGTCGACGCGGTTATTTTTACGCACCACCGAATTTCTTTGGCAGGAAGGGCATACTTTGCATCGAACCGAAACCGAAGCCGAGGAAGAGGCTTTGAAGATGTTGAAAATCTATGTTGACTTTGCCGAGAACGATTTGGCATTACCGGTGATTTATGGTCGAAAACCAGAGAGCGAAAAATTTCCGGGCGCCTTGCGGACTTATACCTTTGAGGCATTGATGCCGGATGGCCAAGCCATTCAAGCCGGAACTTCCCATAACTTAGGACAACATTTTGCTAAGGCTTTTGAGATAAAATATCTTGATGCCGATAATACCGAGAAGTATGCCTGGGGCACATCTTGGGGTTGCACGACCCGATTGATTGGAGCAATAATTATGACTCATGGCGATGATTCCGGTTTAGCCCTACCACCAAAAGTCGCCCCAATTCAAGTTGTAATCGTACCAATTCTTTACGGCAAAGACGACGAAAAGGTGTTAAATAAAGCGAAAGAATTAAAAGAGATTCTGGGTGAAAACTATCGAGTTCATCTTGACGACCGAATTGAATACACACCAGGCTGGAAATTTAATGAATGGGAATTGCGAGGAGTGCCAATTCGATTAGAAATCGGACCGAAAGATATTGAGAAGGGACAAGTGGTATTGGTGCCACGGGATAAGACTGGTAAGCCAGCGGCAAAAGAGACCGAAATCGTTCGAGTGGTGGGAGCGATGTTAAACGATGTGCAAAAAAACCTATTCGAACGGGCTAAAAAATTCTTAGAAGAAAATATCTCAGAAGCCGAGACGATTGAAGAATTTAATAAACAGTTAGCTCAAAGACCTGGCTTCATAAAAATCTTTTGGTGTGGCAAACAAGAATGTGAAGACGTAATTAGAGAAAAGACCAAAACCACACCCCGCTGCATACCCTTAGATGAAACCGATAAAGGTAAATGCATCATCTGTGGTGAAAGGACCGAAACAATCGTCTATTATGCCCGAGCCTACTAAAAAGTTAATCGGCATTATCAATTCTTAGTTGGATTTTCTAATTTAAAATTTCGGAAAAAAGCAATGTCGGAGTTTGCCCTCAACTTTATTTTGTTGGCGAAAGTAAATCCTGATAATACCTTTATCTAAAGCTATCCAATAAGACCGAATACAATCTCTATAAACGCTTGCAAAATTTTCCTTGACAAGATTTTTCTTTAGGTTAAAATAACAAAAGATTGACTTGCTTGCCGGAAGAGGAGACCTCATGCAGAAAAAGGAGGCAAGATGGTTAGATTAAATAAACTCATATCACCCTTTACTTGGTTCTGGTTATTATTTCCGATTATTTCTTCGGCACAATGGCTGGAAATGACAATTTTTGTTCCTGATAGCTTATCCGGACTCCGTGATCCGCAAACTTTCGCTTATAATGCCACTAATAATAAGATTTATGTTGGCGGACAAATTGGTAATTGCCTAATCGTACTGGACGGCTCAACCAACCAGCGAATTGCTAAGATTCCAACTGCCAGCGCAGTAAAAGCACTCTGCTGGAATTCAATAAATAATAAAGTTTATTGTGCCAATTATTTTACCAACAGCCTCAGTGTTATTGACGGCATTAGTGATTCAGTAATTGCTACAATTCCTACCGGAGATTATCCAACCGCTTTGGTCTTTAACCCAATTGATAACAAAATTTATTGCGCCAATAACGGAAGTGATAATGTGACGGTGCTTGACGGTGCAACCGATAGCGTCATTACCACGATTTTAGTTGGAACCGGACCTTCGGTTCTACTCCATAATCCAACCGATAACAAAATCTATTGTTCCAATTACGAAAGTGATGAATTGACTATAATTGACGGTGCTGGTGATACGGTAATAACCACAATTCGAACCGGTATGTATCCCTGTGCCTTAGCTTATAACTCAGTAAATGATAAAATCTATTCGGCTAATAATGGCAGTGATGATATTGATGTAATTGACGGTGCAACCAATCAAGTTATTGCGATAATTCGAGTCGGAGCAGAACCAAAAGCCTTAGCCTATAATCCGACCAATAATAAGATTTATTGTGCTAACGATTACGAATTAGTGACTGTAATTGATGGTGCAACCAATCAAATAATTACTAACATCCCGGTAGCC
>JBDRUX010000066.1:0-14244 GCA_039801565.1 Caldifarciminota bacterium | reverse complement strand
ATGATTAACAAGATAGACGAAAAAATCGGTCATTTTTAGGTTGAAATATATTTCAACTTCGTTATAATATTTTTAATGTCGAAAAAGTCCTTCATTTTTACTAAAGAAATGGCAGAAATTTTTAAGAAAAATCCGCAAACGAGCAGGATGGTCTTAAAACCGAAGTTGCGGAAAAAATTGGACTATCATCTAAAACGAAGGATAGTTACATCTCACATTTAGAGAAAGGCAGATTAAAGAATCCAGCCTTAGGGTTAATTCTTCTTTATCTTCGGACCTGTAGTGCAGCGCAGGTTATTTTTTAAAAAAACATGATAAAAATAAAATTTATACCGCGTCATAGGTTGAAATCCGTTGGCTTTTTGACTAAGCGATTGAGACGGCTGCGCCGAGTGCGCCGATGAATTGCGGGTCGGGTGGGACGATAATCCCACCGAAGATTCTTTTCATTGCTTTGATTAAACCTGGATTTAATGCACCGCCGCCGCAGAACATTATCGGTTCTTCAATACCAATCTGACTGCCAATATTGACAATCCTTCTCACCAAGGCATCGCAAACACCAGCCACGATGTCTTCCAGTCTTTTACCTTCATTCACTAAACTCAATATTTCTGTTTCCGCCATTACAACACATAATGAATCAATCTGGGCTGGCTGATTGGATTTTACAGCTTGCTTGCCAAATTCTTCTAAGGATAATTCCAAGGCTTGGGCAATCTTTTCAATGAAATTTCCTGTGCCGGCAGCACACCGGTCATTCATCACAAACCGCTCGACTCTGCCTTGCGAGACTTTAATCACTTTACTGTCCTGACCGCCAATATCAATGATGGTCCGAACCGAAGGATTTATGAACCAGCAGCCGCGCGCGGTTGCGGTAATTTCGGTAATTACTAAATTAGGATTGGGCACCAATTCGCGGCCATAACCAGTTACCGCAATCTTATCATAACCACTCAATTGTTTCATCACTTCAGCAATCGCCTGTTTGGGTCGGAAAGCGGTTTTTACAAGAATACTCTTTTTAATCGTTTTATCGAAAAGAACGCCCTTGGTATAACAAGAACCGATGTCTAATCCCAATACCATCCGACTTCCTTTACCGCATTGATAAATGCCTTAACATTTTCCTTGGGAGCATAGATTGGGACTTCACAACCAGTAGCCGCGATGTAACCTTTTTCGGCTTTCATTCCAATTTTCACCATCGCTTGCGTCTCTCGTTTAATAACATTCGGGTCATCAAAGCCAATTTTTGTGGTATCAAAGTTACCAATGATTCGCATCTTTTTGGCTAATTTTTCAATTGCCAAGTTTAGATTAACCTTATCCAAACTAATTAAATCAGCACCGGTTAAAAGGAGTAAATCAAGGATTGGAGTTGTGTCACCGCAGATATGGAGGATAACATCAAAATCGTAGCGATGCAGAAATTGAATAAGAGCCTGCTCACCGGGTAGGGCAAATTCTTTATATGCCTTGGGACTAATGACACTGCCCGAAGCTAAGGGGTCAACTAAAATCGGCAAACCACCAACATTAATAATCTCATAACAGAAATCAATTGCACTCTTAAGACCAATCTCAATTATTGCCTTCACCCGACTGGGATTTCTTATGGTATCGAGTAAAAACTGATTGGGGTCGGTGAGTAACATTCCGGTGGTAAACGGCGCTGGAATATAAGCAAGAACGGGGATTTTATCGCCCACTGCAGAATAGGCATAATCAATTGCTTCTAAATAAACTGGCAACCGGCTATCTTTTTTTGGGTCAGGAGCTTTTAAGTCTGCAACAGCAATTTTGGTTAATGCTGGTAAACGAAGTTTTGGCAAATCATCTTCCGGATAATCGAATTCTGAGCCAAGCGCTTCGGCAATGATGCCCACTTCTGAGAAAATTGAAATCGCATCGTGACCATATTTTTCAATTGCTGCAATCTGGGCTTTTGCCATTTTTGTGCCATCAGTATAATATTCTTTTAAGCTAATACCTAAAATCGTTGCCGAATGGGAAGTGATTAAAGGAATGATATTACAGCGGTCGGGTTTTTCATCAATCACCAATAGACCGAACCGTTCTCGAGCATTTAGAATCTCTTTCATTTTTGACTCCTGAGGGTTTCAGCAAAAGCAATGAGTCTTGTCTTCAGTTGTTCGGTGATACCAAATGGCGTTGGTACATCAATCGTTAAGACTGGCACATCGCTCAATAGTTTTTCAATGATTCTTGTTTCCATTGCACAATGGGAAGCGCCAAGCATATTAGTTATCAAGACACCTTTAATTTTACCGCTCTTTATGTCCGTATTAATCCTTTTGACCCTTTCTTGAGTTGAACCAATCAAAGATGCCTTTAAGAAAGAACGCGCCAATGCTCGGAACGGTTCGACATCCTCTTCAATTGGCACCAAGGCTTGATTAATCACATATTCAGTTGCGACAATTCGTAAACCAAGGTCTTCAACAAAATTTAATAGCAACGGGTCAGCCGATGGTGTTATCCAAGCAATTGGGATAGCGGATTCGAGCAAAACTCCCACGCCTTTCTCAACACGCTTCTTTACCATTTCATATACCATTTCAAGTATCGCAATCCATTCATCAAAATCAGCATAACCGTAAAGATTACCAAACTCAATTGTCATTAATTCCAGAGCCGGTAACGGTGCAATTGCTGCGGTATAAGTCAATTCTTTTATGCGCGCAACCAGTTGGCGTAAGTGGTTTGCCTTTTTAATACTTTTTAGCAGGAGATTTTTGTCTTCGCTGCCAGTAATATTTACCAGGGTTTTCCATACCAGTTGGTACTCGTTAATTAAATAATCTTCTAATTTTGAATTTTGAATTTCGAATTTCGAATCGGTGATTTCTCTGTTCTTAAATCTCTTTGGCAAGTCCTTCTGTCGACATAAGTCTTCAGGATTTGTCGAATCTTTGCGCAGTGGTATCTCAAGCCAGACCGGCTCATAGCCCAAATCTGCTACCAGTTGCATTACACAGGAATAGTCATCGCAGGATGCACCAGTTGAAGCAAAGATTAAATCGGGTTTTGGAAAATACGCCCTTTTGTAAAAAGCGGCTAAAGCGGCTTTCGAAAAGCAAGTTGCTTCCGGAGCGCCTAATTCGGCGGCAGTATCTAATAGAACGGTTGATTCCTTGAAGAATGGTGTCCACCAGATACATTCCGGATAAAATGGCACACAATCCGGAAAAGCCATAACAATTACCGGCACGGTACCAAGGTCACCCATTGTGGCAATCAATTTCTTTCCAATCTGCTTGGCACGAAACAATCGTTCTGACTCATTAAAGACAAAACCCCATAATCTCAAGCAGGCTAAAGAATTGTCAAATTTTAACCGTTTGAGTTCTCTGGCTCCGTAAACCATAAATGTTGCCGGTGGTGAGAGATAGATCCCCCATTCCGAATTATGATAGTAACAATACTTTTTAATCAATTGGTCAGGAATCAGTTTAAATTGTTCACTCCATTCATTCAGGCCAATTTTTTTCGGTTTCGGGGCTTGAAACATAATTTATTGAATCATTTCAGCAAAGGCATCGATTCGGGTTTTCAATTGACTTGTGTTTTGCAATGACAAATCGCTTCTAAGTCGTAAAATTGGTAGACCAAAAATCCGCTCCGACCGCTTCAATTCAAACTCGTAGTTATCACAATAATCTAAAGTCCAAGCGATTATGCCTTTACAACCTAACTCTTTAATCTCGCTTTCGATTTGTTGATAAAATTGATTGTTAGGTCGTTTATAGATACAAGGTGTCTGATAATAATACGCCTCCTTTATACCAGTTAAATCCTTTTCTTTAATTTTAATATTGAGGAATCGCGAAATTCCGCAATTAAAATCGCCAACAATTCGCAAATTCTGCTCTATTAACTCAATGACCGATTGTGCTTCATAAGGGATTGGACTGCCTAATAGGTAGACCCGTGGCTGAAGCGAAATTTTTTCGGCAATATTGAAGCCAAAACCAATTTTCCCTCGATGGTAACTTATACAAACTTGGGCGAAATCGGCAGTGGAAATTAGAGAGGGATTCGCCGCTCGTTTTTGATTCAGGCGACGACAGTAGTTCCGGGCAGTCTCCCATCGTTCAATCTCATTATCTAATAACTCATCAGTAAATTTTCGTTGGGAGAGGATTTCTAATTCTCTAACTAACCAATCAATCTCATCATAAAAGATTTGTGGTTTGTCGGTTCGGGGATTATTTAAAAGATAAGTTGGTATATCAGTTAAAGAAGTAAGAACATCAAACATCCTTCTTGTCATATCACAACCGGATGTACCAACTATGCAAACAAATTTATCCTTATTCGCAAGAAGATAGCCAAGATTCGCCTTAACTAAAGGACAGGCATCGACTCTTACTAATTTCTCGCCTTCATTGACAAATCTTATTTCGCCGTGCAGTAACCGATAAGGTCGAAAACCGGTTGCGGCTAATAATTCAACTGGAATATACGAACAAGTATAACCAATCAAATTTTTTACCATGGTGCTAATTTTAAATTGGCGACAAACCGCTTTTGGAAATCGGGTTCGTTCGCCAGTTCCAAGTGCTCGCATCTTCTTTTAATTTTCCTTACTTGCTTAAATGCATTCTTGTCGTATAAGACTTTGGTGGCTCCCTTTAGTGGTAAATCTTTTGCAAAACGGATTTTTTTAATGCCCGTAGGCAGTAGTCCAACTCGGATTAGCGAATTAGGATTAAGGGAAGAGCCAAGTTCACCAGTGAGAATCGTTTCGGTTAGTGCAGCGGGTTTGATACCAATTTTTGCTAAAAGAATTTCAATACCAGTACGAATTGCGCCAATTGCTAATTGTAATTTCCGAATATCGGTTTGCGTTAACCGAAGACCGGTTTTGGGAATTGCAATTTCTTTTAATAACCGCCCATCGGACCGTAACCAACCTAAACTTAGTAAAACTGCCAATAGGTCAATTAAACCAGAGGCGCAGATTCCAATTGGTTCTTTATTCTTTATAGTGTGGAATCGAAACCCGCGCTGGTAGGTGATTTGGTCAATCGCACCGGCAATCGCCAAACTACCACAACTGATACCAATACCTTCAAAAGCTGGTCCGGCAGCAGCCGAAAGAGCTAAGATGCGGTCTGGAGTAATTAGGGCTATCTCACCGTTTGTGCCAAGGTCAATATAGAGAAAAATTCCTTCTTTTTGAGAAATACCGCTGGCTAAGATTCCAGCGATTGTATCACCCCCAACAAATCCGCCGATTATTGGAAAGACGTAACGGGTTGGATTTCTAAAAAATTTGCCATCATTAACTTCACTTTTAAACGGATATTGGCTAAGTCCAATGACTGGTTTATTTAGATAAAACGATAACATTACCGGATTACCGACCACAGTGGTAAAGACAGGTTTGGTAATACCAAGTCGCTCTCGGACATCACAAATTCCAGACAAAAGTAGTCTTCTTAATCTTTGATAGTTATTCTTTAGGGCAATACTGATTCGGGTCATCACATCGCCACCCAAACTATTCTGGGGATTAAAGATAGTTACCTTCTTTTTTACCCTGCCTTTTTTAAGATTGACTAAAGCCGCTTTAATTGTTGTGGTACCAAGGTCAATTGCCAGACCAAATTGATGATTTTGCATTCTCCTTAAATGCTGCGAGCAATTTCCATCATTAATTTGATATTCTGGGAATCAGTTTCCATTGGCACATCGCAGGCGGTAGCTAAAATCAAATAGGGTTCGCTTAAAGCCCTTTTAACTTCTTCAATCAGTTTAGTCTTATTGTTCGTCAATATCGTATCAGTTGCGACACCGCCCATCTTTAAAGTATTCGTTTTGGGTGTAATATCCTCAATACTTAAAATATCGGCACCAAGTTCATCAAGGATGGAAATTATTGGTTTTGTATTGCCACAGATATGAAGACCGACTATGCGTTTTTCACTTTTAATCTTATTGATTAAGACTTTAAGCGGTTGGAAGGCGAAACGCTGGAAGATTTTTGGTGAAATAACACTGGCTGATGCCATTGGGTCGCCGATAAAAATATTGACGCCAATCTTTAACAATCGAGCCAGATAATCGAGTTGAAATTCTAAGGCTTGAGCGATTGCTTTTTGAATGCGCTTATCTTTTTTTGGCAAACCTTTTAAAAAGTTCTGGATGCCAGTTAAAAAAGAAGCTAAACTGAATGGACCTTTAATGGAAACGAAAACCGGGACAGCGACTCTCTGTTTTAATAACTGAGCCGCCTGGATAATTACACTGGTACGGTCACAACCAACATTAGGCGAATTGGATTGCGGACCAAGCAAAATTGGATTACCAAAAAATGATGGGAAAGCAATTGGGCAACCCAAAGCTTGGGCTTCGACATAAGGGTCGGTGAAGACTAAGACCATATCATATTGATAGGTCTTTAAGCCATATTCTAAGACTTGAGCTAATTTGTTACCATCGTTTATTACTTCTGGAAAGTTCATATTTAACAATCGGGCACAATGGTCAGCACAAACCATTGGAAAGACCGCGAATTTCCTTTTCCTTTGGATAACCTGACTTATTTTATCCAATCAACCCCTCAACCAGTTTAACCGCTGCCGACGCATCTTCACCGTAACCGTCAGCACCAATTTTCTTTGCAAAGTGCTCACTAACCGGGGCCCCGCCAATGATAACTTTAACACTTTCCCGCAGTTTTTCTTGTTCAAGCTGTGCAATTACATCACCCATCTTTACCATTGTTGTTGTCATTAAAGCCGACAAAGCCAGGACTGCTGGCTTTTCTCGTCGCACTGTTTCAATGAATCTTTCGCTTGGCACATCCTTGCCTAAATCAATGACCTGATACCCGGAAGCTTCGAGCATCACCTTAACGATATTTTTGCCAATATCGTGAATATCGCCCTCAACCACACCGATAACGATTTTGCCTTTTTCTTCCCGTCCCATTGTTTTTAGCAGTGGACTTAACAAATCAAAACCAGCATAAAATGCCTCGGAAGCCATTAAAACTTCTGGAACAAAATACTCTTTAGTTGAAAATAACCTGCCGACTTCTTTCATTCCAGCAATTAATCCTTTTTCTAAGATTGCTTGAGGTGGCAGTTTTGCTTGCAGTGCTTGAGTGATTAGTTTTTTGACTGTTTGGGCATCCATTTGCACAACTGCTTGCGTGATATTCTTAAAATTCATATTTCTCTCACTAAGATTAAAATTGGGGGCTTAAGCATTCCCTAAGCCCCCAATTCTTATCCTTTGTCTTCACCTCATTTCTTACCGATAAAGAGACCGCGTCCAACCTTATGCTCATGGGCTGCTTTCCGCCATATTGTAACCAAATTCGAGGCAAAATCAAATAAGTCTTTGCCAAAATCTTTAAGGATTTTCGGCTTTAATTGATTATGCACCATATCGTAATATTGGTCAAAGCATTTGGCAAATTCTTCGGTCTGGTCCAATGCCTCGAGTACCTTAAAACCATTTTTCTTCAACAATTCCTGATAACCTTGGAAAGTCTCCATATAAGGAAATGCCATCGAATCGTATAATGGGTCGAGTTCTTCTTTGCTAATCTTACCAGTAATAATCCAATCGGTGAAGCCAATTAAGCCACCAGGTTTCAAGACCCGATAGGCTTCTTGGATCAGTCGGTTCTTATCGGTCACATAGCACCAGGCTTCTTGCCCCCAAACCACATCAATTGTTCCAGATTTGAATGGCAAGTCCATCACATTACCTTCATAGTATTCTATCATATGGTCAAGTTTGGCTGCTTTGGTCCGTTCGATAGCCTTTGCCAGCATTGTCTTTGTCGCATCAACTCCTTTCACATAGACGCCATATTTACTGGCAAGGTGACGGGCTGGTGCACCAAGGGCGCTACATAAATCCGCCACAACCATTCCGGGCTTAAGGCCCAGTTTTTTTGCCAAAAAATCGGTTGCCTCAGGTCCGCCGGAGTGAATCTGCTCGCCCATCACCGCTTCCCAAAGTAGTCCGCCCGGACCGTCGTAGACATCTTGGACATCTTTGATTGTGTAGTCTTTAATGTACTTCATTTTGCCTCCTTGTAATGGTTTTTTAAAACCGCAGAGCTATCTGAGATAAGAAATTTATTTTCTCAGCGCTTTCTGCAGTCTCTATGGTTTTTAAACTAACAACTAACAACCAATTACCGACGACTGCTTGTATCATTGTCGCCTGCCTTCAAGGCTGCACCTAATGCCCCAACAATCTGCGGTTCTGGGGGTATTAGGATTTTCTTTTTTAGCCTTTTTTCCAGTAAAGCGGCAAGGCAACGGTTCTTTGCCACACCACCGGCAAAAACGATTTCGTCCTCAAAACCAATCCTACCTAACATTGATAAAAGCCGGGCAAGGATTGATTCGTGTAATCCCAAGGCAATGTTTTTGGGATTTTCGCCACGAGCAATGAGCGAAATTACCTCGGATTCAGCAAAGACCGTGCACATTGAACTGATTGGCACCGAACTTTCCGCTTTTAATGCCTCTTCGCCAAGTTCTTCTAAGGGAAACCCAAGGGTATGTGCCATAACCTCAAGAAACTTGCCAGTGCCAGCCGCACATCGGTCATTCATCTCAAAATCTACGACCTGACCGTCTCTGATTTTGATTATTTTACTATCTTGACCGCCGATATCAATTACGGTTCGGCAATGCGGAAATAGAAAATGGGCACCAATCGCATAAGCTTTAATCTCAGTAATAACCGGAAAACCAAAATGGTTTTGGATAAGATGACGACCATAACCAGTGGCAACGATGGTATCAAATTTATAATCGGCAAGGATACTCTTGGAATTAGCCAAGGGGTCGGTGCCAGTATCAACGATGCGATAATCAACGACTCGAGAATCGGTCAGAAGCACAAACTTGATGGTCCGAGAACCAATATCAATCCCTGCCGCTTTGGTCATTGCTTAGCCCAACTTCTCAATAAATGCTTCAATCCGAGTCCTTAGTGGTCCAACATCTTCTTCCGAATAATCGGTTTCGATTTTCAGACTTGGGATATTTGCCTGTTTTAGCGCACCGTCAACCCTTATCGCTTCAACATTATAACCGTGACAATATTGCAGGATATATTGCACAACGCCTGAGACATTATACTCTTTAACCTTTTTAACTACGCCGTCAATTCGTTCTTGATTAGGTGTGAAACAGGCACAATTGATTTTCATATAACGGTCAGCAATAGCGGAAAGTTGTCCTTCTAAGTCGATTGATTTTTCATCTACCAAATTTTCAAAGTAGCGGGTTCCGGTGCAGGACTCATCAATCACAATTGCCGCACCGCTCTTTTCAATCAATGAATGGACCTTCCAATTACCGATTACCGCTGGACAGCCGGCAACCATTAGCCGTTTTGTCCCTTTGGCAAAAGGCGAAATTCCTTTTCTGCTGCGTTCTTCCAGTTCGGTATTCAATTGATTAAGTTTTTCGGTGAAGCGGATTGGCTCATCAATCAGTGCTGCCTGCATCACAACTAAGGCGTCGAGGCCACTGATTGGTGGTGGGTCATATTTTCGAAACTCGTTCAATTTTTGTAAGGCGCGCCGTTTATCGTTCATAATCTTGATGGTCTCGCTTAATCGCTGGCTTTCGACTTTTTTGCCAGCTAATGCCTCAACCTTATCCTTAAACTCTTTGACTTCTTTTTGCCAGAGTTTTTGGTCTGGTTCTTCTTTTTTCTGCGGAACTTCCATCACATGAAAATTAACTTTGCCCGCTAAGATTTCCCAAGTTTTCTTTTTAGCATCACAGGTCGTCTCACCGACCGCCATATTTTTAACTGGGGCATAGGGGCAGGTCTTGGAAAAAGCCAGGCCAAGGGTTGACTTGACTAAAGGACAGATATCCCGGGGAAACATTTTTTCGGCATAGGGTATCGAAAAATTCGTCCCACCACACAAGGCAATTGGTGTGATGTCAGCTGCTAAGGCGATTTCATCTGGTACATAGATACAAAATGTCCCAATCACTTTATTACCTTTTGATTTAGTTTCCAGTAGTTCAGCAACCCTTGCCCCGTGGGATTCGTGCAGGACATTATCAAAATATTTCATCCCTTCCGGGCGGTTTTTTTGACTACCGACCGTATTTTGAAAGGTCCGGTCAATTGACTTCAAAAGTTCATTGTGCAATTCAACATCCAGACCAAGTTCTTGCCACATCTTCTCATAATTTGCCATTCTTACCTCCTATTTGATAAAAATTACCCAATAACGACCCAAAGATTTTTAGGTTAGCTTCTTTTAGTTTAAGGTGGGTAAAATAGAAATGACGTGCTGGTTGATATGGATTGTGGAGGGTTGGTTGGGCTCGACCGAGTCCGATGACCAAACAAGTCATTTGTTACTTCCCCAATCAGGTCGAAATAAAAACAGAAAAGTTAGCAGACCCAAAGCATGTCTCATATTACGAACTAATTTAAGATAATGATTATTCCCGCATTGTCAATATTTAATTTATAAAATAAATTAAGTCAATTATCGGTTTAAACCAAACCCATACAACTGAGACAAAGGGTGGTACTTTGCTGATGAACAAAGGCTGGGTTTTCTAATTTAATACCGACTGATAACAGAACGAGTCCAATCAGCATTCCGATTATTACTAATACCCAGCGATTTTTCATTTTATTATCGTTATCGGTTTCGATACGACGGTTTTATTATTATGGATAAAGGTTATGATGTAGGTACCGGTAGGTAGCAATTGCCCGGTTTGGTCGCGACCATCCCAAATAAGACAGTAACTTTTGTGGTGATTGAGAAGAAAGTATTTAACAAGTTTACCGGAAATGTCATAGATTTTTAGAACCGTCGGCGTAGCATGAGGGGTAAAGCGTATGGTAGTTTGAGTTTTAATAGGATTCGGATAGATTATTGGAGTAAAAAATAGGACTTTAGATGCAGAAGCATCTTCTTCGATTCCTTGCCCAACTTGAGTGTAAACCCGGATTGAATCTCTTAGCGTTGGGTTACCTAAGGAACGGACAATAAAACTTAATACTTCCCGACCATTGGTTGCGGTCGTATAGACTGTGATATGGATAGTAGTATCCGATTGGCCAACCTGAAGCGTATCATATAATAATGTCCCCGGTTGGACACAAACCCCGCGCAAACAAACCGTGGCAAACCAACCCGGCACACTCTCAACAATTCGACAGTTAAGTTCATAAATATCGTTAAGCGACCCAGTATTGGTTAACCGCAAGTGAAAATTGGCAACGCCATTGGGGACAACAATTTGAAGCGTATCCGAAAGACAGGAAAGGTCAAAACTATATTGAGATTCGGCAGATGAGAAAATTAAAACCAAAAGGGTTAGGACCAAAATTCTCTCCTTCATTCCAGTCCTTTCTTAAAAATTGCTTGTATTACTTCTTTGGTTGCGAAATTCTGAACAAAGCCAACAACGCCGAGTTGTGATTGACGCCAAGTCTGGTTCAAACTGAAACGAACTTCTTTGGCTATCGAATCCCTAAAACTGAGTGTGCAGGCAATTCCATTTTCATCTGGAATCATCAGTCGCATCACGCGATTGAAGACCGAATCCGAAGCCCCGGGCAACCGAAAGCGAACACTATCTTCATAAACCACCGTTAAAATTCTTAAGTCTCCTGTCGGAATTGAATCGGTTACCACCACCGTTGTTTTTATTATTCCGGTATCGGCTCGAACCAAAGTTTCAAGATGGAGGCGCAGTGGCGATTTTTTGTTTCGGCGTCCGATGATATAGTTTTTATAGGTTGGGTAGTTTTGGTTTGGGTCAGTTGTCCAAACCGGACCGGTGCCATCAAAAAGAACCGCCGGCTCACCACCTGCTTCATAGTAAAACGATCGACGCCGTTCTACCAAGTCTGGACTTAAAGTATCACCCCCAATCCGCCGATGATAAGCAATGATTGCAACACTGTCGTTATATTCCTTAGCCAGACTATCCAAAGTCCTTGCTGCATAAGGACAATAAGGGCATCTTGCCCAAGTGAAAAGTTCAGCTAAAACGATTCGTTCGGTTGGTATTGGCCTAACCTCCGGTACCTCCGAGCAGAAAAGAAAAACCAGTATCAGAAAAGGAATGGTAAGCAGATTTATCTTGCCCAAGTTTATGAACGCTGTCTTGGTTGGGTGGCCAGTAAAACGACAACTCTTCGCAAAGCCACCATCTACTGCATCCAATATTTAACTCAAGATTGAGTGTAAATCCTAAGGTTTCACCGCACCTTTAGAATTTTAACTCGTGAATCCTCATTCGTAACGAAATAGACGCCAGGTTGTAAAGCGCTCGCATCCCAATGAATATTTTTGCCATAAAAAGTCTTTATTAGGTTACCACAGGCATTATAGAGTCGAACGCAAGGATTGTGTGAGTTAATTTTTATAACTGTCGAGAAAGGATTGGGAAAGACTTTAAGCGATACCGAATTAAGAAAATGCTTTTGCGATTTTTCTTGAATTTCCGTCGCCGGAGTAAGCCAGGCTTTGCCACCTTGATAAATCTCTTTGGTTGTCCCATTTTGGACAAAGACAACCATTTGGCATTTCTTGTGGTCAGTTAGATGAGCCACTGTGTTAGAAGGTGGGTCAAGCCAGGTGGTATCGCGAATTATGAAGTTTTGTTCTCGAATAATCGAGTCATAGGCAGGAATTGATACTACCTCGCCACTCTGGTTAGGAATCATATCGAGCATTGTCTGATGGTGAATTGTTAAACCATTGGGTGCGGACCAGGCGATTTCATTTTCGGTTAGTACAAAGTATAGTCTGCCTGTTATCGTTTGATTCGACTCATTATAAATCTTAGCGGTTGCCCAAGCGTTAGTTGCTTCACTTCCTTGATATTGAGCTGTAACAACAATTCGCAACGGGCTTACGAGGGAGGCTCGATTATCAATTAGATTACGCCAATTGGAATGGGTAGACCCGCCATCGATAGTACCGTCAATCATTAGCCTTGGAACATAATTCGTGCTATAAAATTGGGTACGGGCAGTATTTTCTGGGATATTCGCATAATAGAAAGGGTCGTATTGACTGGGCCACCAGGTGTGATAACGGATTATCGCTAAATAGGTCGAGCAATCTACGGCGATTTGATTTAAGGTAAGATTGGCAGCATAACAAGGTCCGCAACTCGTATTGGTAAACATTTCGCCAACCACCATTCTTTGGGCAGAGTAACTTATCCCGACAAAAAGCAGGACTAGTAAAATTAAAAGCGACTTTGGCATTGTACCTCCTTTCCTAAGAACTCTTTTAATTTTTTATAGTTATTTAATTGATTGGAGGATGGGGGATTGGTTGGATAATCGTTTTGAACTCGACCGAGTTCGATGACTTGATAAGTCATTTAGTTCCCCCAAAATCGGTCCGATAGGAAAACAGGAAAATAAATACCATCCAGTTCGGTCTCAGATTGTCCACCTGATTATAATAATAAACTATGCCGGGTTGTCAATAATTTATTGGAAGCATTTATAGAATTGCGCCTATTCGCAATAAGGGATATTCCTGCATCGGAAAGACCCAAACTCGCTAAAGCAGATTATGACTTTTGCTTCCAAATTTCTTAATGGCAACTCGGTACCTTATAAAGCCAATCACCTTCGCCAATTTTTCAGCAGGCACTGGCTTTTTAATTGTAATCCGGCTTCTTTTGCGCTTTCGCCCTGGGTTGAATTCCTATTTTATTCCCCATTAGCAGTTTTGCCATCATCTTTTCGTGTCGCTGTTTAAAATCAAGTGCATCTAATTCTTTAAAAAATTCGACCCAGGAAGCACCGCAAGCTCTTAAATAATTAAGGATTAAACCCAAAGACGGATTTTTTATTTTGCCGTTTTCTAAAAGTGTTATAGTTAAATATTAACCAAAAATCAAGGGGTATTTTCTTTTAACTCTTTGATATTTAAATTTTTATATTTAATTTCGCATTGGGAGGGGGTACCGTATAGGGGGTGACCCCCCAGGCAGTCCCCTAAGCTACCCCGTAGGTTGCTTGGGGAGTTACCTCGGGAGTTGCTTTGGGGGTTGGTTGGTAGGCAGGTTGGGGAGCGACTTCGTAGGCGACCTCGGAAGCGACTCGGTAGGCAACTTGGGGAGCAACCTCGGGGGTAGCTCGGTAGGTAGCCCCGTAGGTCACCTCGTAAGCTACTTCCTCTCCTGCCTCATTATTTTCACTAATCCCTAAAATTTATCCTGG
>JBDRUX010000065.1:0-14262 GCA_039801565.1 Caldifarciminota bacterium | reverse complement strand
ATTCCCGTCTAATGCTTAATTTCTTTTGCCTTTCTCTATTTTGCATTTAGCGGACCAATGTTAAGCGGGGGAGGTTTATTATAAAAGCTCAACTGGGTCAACATCAATGTCGACCTTGGCTTTCGGATAAATCAGATTTTGGCGCGTCAGCAATGAATGGAAATTACAGTCCTTTTGAATTTTTAGCAGCAGTTGGAAAATATGGGTATAACGCTTTTGGGGACGAAACGCTGGTACTGGGCCCAAAACTAACAGACCTTTTTTGTTATTTAATTTATCTTTCAAGTCTTCACCAGCCCGAAGGGCAATTTTTTCATCATTTGAGTAGATTCGAATCCTGACCAATTTAGTAAAGGGTGGGTATTGTAACTGTTCGCGAATTTTTATTTCTCGTTCATAGAATTTTAAAAAATTCTGTTGGGCACCATATCGTATCGCATAGTGATCATTATGAAAGGTTTGGATAACCGCTTTGCCGGGTAATTCACCTCTGCCCGCTCTGCCGATAACTTGGGTGAGCATTTGAAAAGTCCGTTCGGCGGAACGAAAATCCGGTAGATTTAAGATTGTGTCGGCTGAAATCACGCCGCATAGCGTGACCTGTGGAAAATCAAAACCTTTTGTAACAATTTGAGTCCCGACCAAAATTTTTGCTTTTCCGGCACTGAATAAATCGTATAACTTTTCCGCTGCTCCACGCTTACTTGTTGAATCGCGGTCCATTCGGATAACTAAATTTTTATCAACTAGCCGATTAAGTTCCATTTCGATTTTTTGAGTTCCACTACCTTGATAATAGAAATCGGTCCCTTGGCAATTGGGGCAGTTATCAAATAACCCGGTCTCATAACGACAATAATGGCAGGATAACAATTTTTCGGATTTATGAAAAACTAAAGGAATGCCACAAAAACGGCATTTAGGAACATAACCACAATTCGGGCAAAGAATAAAACGAGAAAAGCCCCGCCGGTTCAAAAATAGAATCATCTGCTCCGCTGTTTTAAGCCGATCATTGATTTCCGAAAGAAGAATTGGTGAAAAGATAGATTCTTTATAGCGCCGCATATCAACAATGATTGCTTTTGGTAAGGGCTTTTTATCAATACGGGATCTAAGACTTAAAAGTTCGTAACGGTGATTTTGGGCGTTATAAAAAGATTCTACCGATGGTGTCGCACTACCTAAAATTACTACGGAATTCTCAAATTTCGCCCGCATAATTGCAACATCCCGGGCATGATAATGAGGAGTGCGTTCTTTTTCTTTATAGGAAGGGTCGTGTTCCTCATCCACAACCATCAATCCCAAATTTCTTACCGGGGCAAAGACCGCTGAGCGTGGTCCGATTACGACTCGAAATTCCCCGGCTCGAATCCGTTGCCAATAATTTTTCCGCTGGGCAGTGGGTAATCCAGAGTGTAAAACAATCAATTTACCGCAAAATCGTTGGCTAAATCGCTCCCAATAAAACGGCGTTAGCGAAATTTCGGGGACTAAAACAATTGCTGATTTATTAAGTCTTAGCGTTTCTTCAATCAAATGCAAATAGATTTCAGTTTTGCCGCTACCAGTTACTCCGTGCAAGAGGAAAATTTTAAAGCTATTTAATTGCAATTTCGGTAAAATTCTCTTTACCACTCGATGCTGCTCTAATGTCAGAATCGAAGTACTCTCTTGTTTGCCTCTCCCTGTTAGTGATAACTCAAAATTTTTTTTGGGCCTATAACCATAAACTCCTTTCGGAAAAGCTAAGGTTAGAGTTTCACCCCAACTGGCAATATAATATTTACTTACCCAATTGGTTAACCTTAAAAGTTTCGGATTACAAAAATCAGTTTCGACTACCGCTTGGATTTCTTTGGGATTAGGCGTTAATGTGTTTTCTTTAATTCGTACAACAATACCGACGCTTCTTTTTTGCCGTAAGTTTACCTTGACGGCTGACCCAACTTTTAATTGTGGAAGGATATTTTCATCATAGCGATAGGTCAATTCATCCAATTTAGTATTAGGAATCACGACATCAGCAAACATCGACACCTACCATTCATTCTTTTGAACTATTTAAACGAATTGAACCTGTATTTATTTGTCTCCACAAATTCAGTAACGGAACTTAAATTGATATTTAAATCGATACCGCCCCTGCTCATCTCGTTCGCCAACTAACTCTTGCGATTTAGTTATATAATATTCAATCCGAAAAATATCTTGGGAGAAATTTGCCACATTATGGGTGTAAGTAGTGTAAAGGTTTGGAGCAATATACTTACCAACGGTCACCTTGGTAGTTTTACCACCTTCAAAAAGCCCGCTTTCGAATTGGAGATAATCTATCTTCAGATAGTTCCGTAATCTTTTGGCAAGCTCGCGTTCAAAATAACCCAAGAAACGTTCGGAAACTAATTTGTTGAAGATTGCCTGTTGTTCCGCTGCGCTGATTTCCTGAGTGGTCACATTCAAAGTTAAATAAGTTATGATGTCTTCTTGCGATAAAATTGGCGGCTCAGATTTAAAGTTAAAAATTGGCTCTTTCAAAGAACCGGTTAACTGCAACACGAGCTTAATTCGTTCCGAAGCGCCGGAATTCAATTTCAACGGGCGTGTATACTTTTCGCCCTGCAAGGACAACTCCGGATTCAATTCATTAATATTATCAAATTTTATTATTCCTTCAGTTAGATTAAAGTTATGGTCAAGATAATAGAAATTGCCGCGTCGACTTTTGAGGTTCCCGGAATAAAAAATTTCGGTTAAGGTTTTTCTTAAGTTTAAGTCAATCGCCAATTCAATATCGCAATTAGCATTACGCAACCATATGCCACGTTCGCCTTTTACTGAAATATTGTAGGTTAAATTCGAAGAAGTAGCTCCATTTGCTTCCCCGCCAAAACCAATGGTCAATAGGGCCTCGCTTACTTTGATATTGCCTTGTAGCGAAGTGGGTTCATTTTCACGCATCGCGATCTCGAGGTCGCCACTGACGACTGCAAAAATATCTTTTTGAGGATGGATGGGCAGGTCTTGGCCTTTAATTTCGTAGTGCAGGGATTTTATTTTGGTTAATCCAGCTAATTCGGTCCAACCGGAGGCAGTAACAAGACCACGCCCAGCCTGTCCACTGATTTTGCTAAGAACTATCCGATTCTGATTTAAAATTAACTCGGCATTTACTTTCGTTACTTTTGATTTAGTCGCAACGATTTCTAATTCAGCATCGTTGACTACTGCCCGGCCGTTAAGAGTGGGATTTTGGACATCACCTTTTACTTCAATTGTGCCGTAAACGCTGCCGGTTTTAATATCTAAAATACCACGCAAGAATGATAGAACCCAAACACCTGGGTCAACCAAAGTGATTTTTAAGTCAAGGTCCCCAAGTTTAACTTTCCGATTTTTAACATCAAATGAGTAGTTTACGCTACCAGCGATTGTGGAAGTGAAAGTTTTTCGAACCAGACAAAGGTTATTAAATTTTATTGTGTTTTGGGACATAGTAAGCATACCGATTATTGAGTCTAAATTTATTCCCAAGCCAGGGTTGTTAATACCGGTTAATCGAAAATTCAATTCGTATTCTTTATTGGTTTTTAACTCAAGACTGGCGATACCATTAAAGAGTTCAAGTTGTTTAAAAGGTTCAAGAAATTTTTGTAGTTTACCCAGAGCCACATTTTTCATTACTAAATTAATATTGGGTATTGACTTGCGTCTCAGAATCAAGTCCAAATTTAATTCACCGCCAGCAAGATTGCAGGTAAAATCAATCAATTTAAATTGCTGATTGGATTGTTCAATTCGAAATGGCGCTTTGGTTTGAAATGTTTCGCCATCGCGTGTTAATACCAAAGACTTAATTTCACACCAAAAGCTATTTCGGTCGAAAACGATTGTCCCTTTTGTCAGTAATGACAAATTGGTGTTTTTAAGCATTAGGTTAAAAATTGTATCGTCGAGGTGCAATACAAGATTGCCAATTTCTTTTTTGGCAACAAATAATGTATCAATGGCAAGAGTTAGATTCTTGTTTATATTTTGCCAATTACCGGGGCGAAGCGACCATAATCGGCGAAGGTTGGAAACATTAAACTCAAGTTGGGCTTTTTTGAATGAAATTGGTTCAATTGTGCTTTCTTGCCAATTTAAATTAGCCATTGCCGATAAGGAGTCAGGGCCACCGGCAATTTTACCAAATCCACTAATAGTTCCGGCTAACTTTAAATTGAAAATCTCTTCAATTATTTTCGCTGGGAAATTAGAAAGTTTATAATTGAGATTTACCGAGTTTTTTGCCCAAAAACCATTTATTACTGCTTCTTTGTCGACTTTGGCTAATTTTATTTGATTTATAACCACTTTACTTTTATTCAGCACCAAATCCAAAAATAAACTGTCAATCGCCTGAACCGAAGATACGGTTTCCTTTAGACTTAAAAGGTGAGATTTCATTTTTAGTCTTATTGTATCGGTTCTTATCCCATTTAAACTAATAACGCCATTGAGTCGAAATTGTGGAATTGAGAGTGGGAAGTAAGCGGTTGGGGCCAAATTTTGAAAATTAATTTCGCCCTCATAAGATAAATCAAAAAGATTAACTATCCCGTCGGCTTGCAGTGATACCGATCGTCCATCAACCGTCTTCAAGATGTATTTAACTACGCCATCAGTTAACGTGAGCTTACCCCAAAAATTAGGTAGACTAATTTTCTGAATTACTACACCATCCGTCACCAAATTAATCTTACCTCGGGCATAAGTTTTACTAATATTAAACTTGCCTTGGGCAGTTAATTTGCCCTCCGCATTAGTCAACTCGGCTAAGTCGAGTGATAAACTCGAAATTTGGATTCCGTATTCTGGGTTCGTAAGATTGACCTTACCTTTAAATGCCATTTGGCTTTTTTGGGTTTTTACCGAGACGGTATCAATGTTGAGTTGGCTACCATCATAAGAAAAGATACCCGCTGCCTCGGTTATGGTAAGTTTTTCTTTTAGCAATCGACAGGAAAATTTTCTTAGCCTTAATTCAAACAATTTTCGGGTCGAGTTAGCGGTAATTGTTGTCTGACAATTTGCTACTCGTAATTCAGAATTTAGAAAAATTTTGCCATCAGTTACAATGAAATTGGCAATCGTGAATAGTGGCCCCCCGTACTCGGTCAACCGCTTGCCGGAAACAGACCCGGTCTGTAGTTCACGGTTCCCTCGGCTTGAGTGCCAGTAAATTTCTGGCGAGCTGATTGTGATACGATTAAAGTGCCAGCGCCCACTCAGTAATGCAATTGGGTTATAGGCGAAACTGATACTGGATGCGCGAATTGAATCACCGCTAGGGAAAATTATCCGCACCTGATTGAAATTTGGACACCGCCAGATATCACCCGTAGCCTTAGCGTAACTCAATTTGATTCCGACGTTTTTCTCGAGTAACTTTAGCATTTTATTTATCATAAAATTTCCAATGATTCGCGAGTTAAGTAAAGTTACCAACATAATAACTATGCAACTTAAGATTGTTAGCAAAGAATTTCGCTGACGCTTAGAAAGCATGGAGTAATCCAAGATAAATTTTGCCCCAGTCATTAACTGGCGGATTCCTCAGGCGTTTGCCGTAATCCAATCGGATTGGTCCAACTGGTGTATTAAATCGCAACCCACAACCGATACTGAATTGATAACCAGACAGATTAAAATCAGCAAGACGACTCGTAAGTTCGCCACCGTCCCAAAAGAAGACCCAACCGAAATTTTTGAGATAACCGGTTCTAATTTCTAAATTGGTGTTAATAAGAAAATCACCGTAGTGTTCTTTTCCGATGCTATCTGGACCAATTGCTTTTTCGTCATAACCACGGAGGGTGTTTCGTCCGCCAATAACAAATTTTTCATAATATGGAATCACCGAAGTCCTACCATAAGGAGTGACCGCACCGAACGAAATTCGCAATGCTAACACTAATCGCTCGAAAATTGATTGAAAAGCCCGGCACTCAAGGCTCGTTCGATAAAAGTCATTTTGTCCCAATAGCAGACCACCGGCTATTTCCAATGTTGGCGCCAAATACACCCCTTGATTGGGGTTAAAGAAATTATTGCGGGAATCGTAGATAACATTAAAAATTAATGAGTTGGTTATACCACGAGCTGTAGTATCAGTCTGAATCGAGTCTGAATAAGAGAATTTCACAACTCGAAATCGGTTTGATAGATTAATTCCCCAATCTGCGCCTAAATATCGGTTGATACCGGTTTCCAGTCCAAGTTCAAAAGTCCGATTACCTGCTAAGTTAGCTAAATTTAGAAATGGTCGCGTCGCAAAATTAAGTGGCGTTTTAATCAAATAGGGCACTCGGTAAGTTGCTCTTAAGTTTAATTCGTAATCACCCTTAAAGTTCGGGGTGAATTCCGAATTTAATAAAAGGTTTTGACCTCGGTTCAAAAAGTTTAGATGTTCCCAGCCTAAACCAAAAAGAAAACGACTGGGTGGTAATTGGTAACCAATACCGAAATTAACTTCGCGGGCTGGTAATTCACTAACATCAAATTGGACGGTTAAACTTTCACTTTTTTCTTCGATACCGAGAAGAGAAAAGGCGACCCGTTCAAAGAGTCGGGTGGCGTAGAGTCGGCGTTGGGCTTGATAAAGACGTTCTTGCGAAAACCTCTCACCCAATCTTATCTCCGTAGCTCGAATAATGGTCCAAGACCCAACTCGATTGTTCCCTCTTATTTTAACTGCTTTGATATAACTGATCGGTCCTTCTTCAATTGTAAAATGGAGCAAGGCTAAGCTATCCGATACTTCAATTTCTCGTTCCACTTCCACATAAGGATAGCCAGAATTCTTATATAAATCACTGATTCGTTTGTTGGCATCTTCTAAAAGTTGTGTTTTCAGGTAATCGCCAATCTTCAGATTTAAAGAATTCAAAATTTTCTTTTCGGGGAAAACCGTAAACCCACTGATACTAATCAGATTAATTCGAACTCTAACCCCCTCGTGGATTATGAAATTAACGACTTTCCCGATTTTGCCAGCCTCGATTTGAGTATCAACCCCTGCGGTTAAAAAACCCTCATTGTAATAAAAATTCTTCAAAGTAGTTCGGTCGGAGTCTAAATCGACCTCGTTTAGTAATTGTTTTGGTTTCGTAACAATTAATCTTCTTAAAAACTTACTGCTAAAACTTTGATTACCTTGAAAGCGGATTGCCTCAATTTTGTCTTCACCTCGAACCAATCCCCAAAGGACTAACAAAAGGATTAGATTCGGCAAAAGGCGAAAAGTCAAAGATACTCTCCTGTCTGTGTATTTTATAATACTTTAACCAGTCAATAAGTCAAGATTTCGGGAATTATAGCTGTGGTGATTATATCGGCCAAAAACCGGTTTGCGACCGCTCATTCCACATTTCGATTTGTAAAACTTTTGAAATAGCCAATTCGTTTTTGGAGTTAAAAAGTTTAATCACAAACTGAATTTTTGGTAGGGTTATTAAACCTTTGGGTATTTTCAATTCGTAGCACTCGTCGCAAGCCGATTCTAAGTCGAATCGTTTTCCGGACTGACAAAAATATGCACCGTTTCTCTGCAGCACGATTTCGCCCGGTAAATTAAGAAATTCAATTTTACATTGCCGGTTAACCCAGTCCTTGTGCGCCAGTGCTGAGTCAATCCGTAAATAAAAATTATAATCCTCATCAAAACCATACCAAACCTTTTTCAGCCAGTCAACTGCTGGATGCATAGTTACTACTTGAGGGGTTAAATCAAAGTAACCAGCATCGCGCCATTCATAAAAATTTGTCTCTTTACCATCAATTATCGGTCTAATATAATTTTTTGGTAAAACTGCCAAATATTTAGAAGATTTTTTAATCGGTTCTTCTAATTCAATCGGCTGAGGTTGATTCGTAATTCGATAAACTTGAATTAGATGTTTTCGAAATAAAGCATCAAAAGTTTTGTCGTAAACACTAAAGTGTTCTTCGCCAAACCACCAGAACCAATCACTTGCCTCTGCTTTATAGATTTCATCCCAAGCTTTATCAACTCTTCGATTAGATTTTTTTTCATAAGTTAATAAATCTTTTCTTGTCTTACTTAACAATTGCCAAGCCTTACTATCTTCTTCTGACCCTGACCAGATATCAAAATTACCTTGAACCCAAGACCCCGGTTGCAAGTTTTTTAGTACCGGAAAATAGTTTTGGGTTTTCAAATAGTCAGTAATTCTTACGGTCTTGATATTTGATTCCTGGTTTAATAAACCATAGAAATGACGCAGGAAATCAATTCCATCGTTTTTATAATTTTCCCAAGGGTTTTCGCCATCCAAGGCAATCACCAAAAGATAGTTTTTATTAGCTGGCAATTGAGCACCGATTGCCTTAATTCGACGATAAAGGTCTTCAGCCGCAGCAATACCATCCCAGGTGCCATATTTAAATCCAATGAGGTCAGAGAGAAAAGTGTCGCGAAATAGAATCGTTATATTTTGGGTTTTGGATTTTGGATTTTGAATTTCGTATTGATATGGAGTGCAAAGCAACTCGCCGTTATTTAAATTGCCATTAAAATCGCGCTCGAAAGTTATGGACAAAGTCTTTGCCAATATCTTCTCATCAGCAATTGTCCACTGCACACCAATTTTAACTAAAAGTGATAATACCTCTTCACTCACCGCAGTTTCGGGCAGCCAAATACCATTCGGTCTTAACCCAAAAGTCTGCTCAAAATAAGCAATTCCTTGTTCCAATTGTGCCAGGGCATCTTCGGGGAACCGAAAATCCCAATCGGGCGGTGGTCGGTTAGGGTTAGCAACCAAAGCGCTATTGGCATCACACAATAATGGCAGAATTGGATGATAAAACGGTGATGTTAAAAGCTCAATTCTCTTGGCTTGGCAAGCCCGGCGGTATTCGTCAATAATTCGTCCCAAAATTTCCCGCATAAACTTCAAGACAATTTGTTTGTCTTCTTCAGTGTAATAACGACGCTTGGTGAATAATTCGGAAATCGGTTTTTGATTCCGAAACCACGGGTCAACCCAAACCAAATTGGCTAAAACTTGGAGGTCACGAAAATCGGCCGGTTGAAATTTTCGAATAACTTGTAGATTAGCTGGGTCAAAATCAAATCCCCGTTTCACCAAAAGTTCAAAATAACGTGGGTAAGGTTTAATCATCGTCTCCACCGGGGCTTGAAAGCAACAAGAAAGAATCGCAATCTTTTCTTCGTTAGTCAATTCTTCGGCTGGTTTTTGGGTCAATCGCTCCAACTGGTCTGATTTTTGTGAGTAACCAAGAATTTGCTGGATTAAACAGGGTGTGAAATTAAAATTCAGTTTAACCTGTGGAAATTCATCAAGGAGCAGAAGCATATCAAGATAATCTTTGGCGGCGTGCAGGCGAACCCACGGTAAAATTAACTCATCGGATTCTGGGTCGTCGTAGGGCGGTTGATGGAAATGCCAGACTATGGCTAAGTCGAGCATTAAAATTTATTTTTTAAAGTTTGGGTAAAAGAAAGTTGAACTTTAGCCTCCTCGGCAAACGGTCCGGTCGGGTTCTTTTTTAGAATTAGATTGTAAATCTTTTCAGCTTGGTCTAAATTACCAAGATTTTGATAGCAACGACCACAAGCCAATAGCGCATCCGTCGCTAATGGCGATTTGGGATGGCGCCGGTAGACTTGGTAATAATTTTCCGCGGCCTGTTTCAAATTTCCCATCTCTTCTTGACAATTGGCAATTCCCATTAGTGCGGCTGGTGAGAGCAAAGGATCACTCCGTCGTTTACGATAAAAATTCTCAAATGCCCGTTTTGCTTCATTAAAGCGTTGGGTTTGAAAATAGATATTACCCAAGTAAAAATAAGCCTTTGCTCCCAAATGGTGATTTGCAAAACGCCGGGCAATTTCGGCAAAATGTTGTTCAGCCTGGTCAAAATTCTGCATCGAAAATAGACCCAAGGCTTGGGTGAAACGGAGTTGGATTTCTGGATTCTCCCGTCCGCGTCCGGTTAAAGCAAAAATTAAGATTATCACAATCCCAACCAAGATGCCTACCGCTATATAAAACTTCTGTTTTTCTCGATAATACAAAGAAATCAGTTTTGTGATTTTTTCTGTAAACCAGTCCTGCTTTATTTCCTTTTTAGTTAACCGCATAACTACCTTTCATTAATACCCCTGGCGAGATTCGAACTCACGACCTACGGTTTAGGAAACCGTTGCTCTATCCAACTGAGCTACAGGGGCAACAAAGTAATTTTAAACCCTTTTTTCAATAATGTCAAGATCTCTTTTTTTTTTTTTTTTTTTTTTTTTTTTTTTTTTTTTTTTTTTTTTTTTTTTTTTTTTTTTTTTTTTTTTTTTCATTTTTTCAAAAAAATAACAGTATTTAAGTATCAGGAATATTTGAAGTACCGCTTCAGTTTCTCGTTTTATACAAATTCAATTTCCTATCATCTCAAAAACCAGAGAGTTTCATCGGCCCACCGGTTTCCGTCATTTGTAGCACGGTCAACAGTTCATGGATACGGGTAAGTCACCATTTCATCGCTTTTCACTTTACGGCTTTGGGGGGCATTTCGGATGGTGTGGCTACGGATTGGGTTAAGACTGTGACGACGAAGCCGGTATTGAGTGAGATGCTGGCGAGAATTTTCGAGTAATGGTTATTGGGAGAATAATGAGTAACAGTGTTGATATAGGGTTGGCACATATCTATCGCCACCAGTTCAATCTTCTATTACTCTTCATTGGTCATTTTTGAAATAACTTGTTTATTGCCTCATCATCTTGCTTATAACTAACCTGGTCTGCCCGATCTTTCTCGTAATCTAACACCACCGTGAAATATTTGTGGCTGCGCTGAACTATAATTTTACCAATAGCCATAATCCTTAACCTTTAATAATCTATCTGCTGATGGTTCGTCTACTAATGTTTGTTTGCCTATATCTTTTATAATGATGCGGCTGGATTCGCAGGCGAGGGTTATATCTCAGTGAGCGAGATGGAAGTAATTGTTTGTAGTGAATTGTTGTTTAATGGTTATAATTTTCGGTTTGACTTCAATGGCAGTTTTATTATGGGATGGTTTTAGTACGTTTTTTGTAAGAGTCCTATTGCACCGAAGGCTTTAAATATTTTGTATAATCGTTTGGCTAGCGGTAGGAGGTTTCGAGTAGTTCGCTGACTTGTTTTAGTGAGATGGTGCCTCTTTTAACATCGGTCAGTATCACAATTCTATCTCCCAGTTTAACATACGATTTTGATGGCTCTTGCATTTGTCCTCCTTTAAATAATAATAACTAAATAAAGGAGAAGGGGACATTTTCGTTTTGCAATTAAAGGGGACATTTTCGCTTTGCAATGACACCAGTAAAACCGATATCTTGACAGAAGAAAAATTTTAGAGTATAATAACTTCTTAAAAAGAAGGGAGAAAAATGAAGAACCGAGGCAAAATTTTAGTAGTCGCAATCTTCCTCGCTTATCTCCACTTCGGCTTTTCCGCAGACCTTTTAGAGATGATTAAAAAGATAAACGAAAACAATCTGAAAGGTTACGTCCAACCTCTAATTACCAGTTTCGGTGAAGCGACTGGTTCAGGATTGTATCATACCGCTCAAACTCATAATCTACTGGGTTTTGATATCGGATTAAAAGCGATGTGGATACCAATTCCAAAAGATGCCAAGACTTTTGTCGCCAAAGTGATGGCACTGTCTTCTAACCTCGCTGATACCATATTCATTGATGAGACTACTGCTACGGTATTTGGTGAATCGGGTCAAGATCCTGTCTCTGCCCCATCTGGCTATTATCCGATTCCTTCAGTTTTCCCTGGTGGATTAAACTTACCGGGTTTACCCTTTGTGATGCCTCAATTGAGTGTTGGACTGATTAAAGGTAGTGAAGTTATGTTGCGTTACATTCCGCTTCCCTTTGAAGAGGCAAAGGTACAAATTTTCGGGGTTGGCATTAAGGCTGGATTGAATAACCTCTTCGGTCTGAAATTTCTTCCGGTAGATGTAGCGGTTCAAGGTGTCTATCAGGTCTTTAACATTGGCGACATTGTCAAGAGTTCCACCTTCTGCGCCAACATTCATACTAGTAAAACTTTTTCGGTTCTAACTCCTTACCTCGGCATTGGTTATGAGAATACCAATATGAATTTCGCTTATGATTTTAATTATCAAGTGCCTGGTCAAACGCAACCGATTACTCAGTCAATAAATATTTCGCTAAGTGGTGAGAATCATTTCCGGATGGTTGTTGGGTTAAGTTTAAAATTCGCGGTATTTCTGATTCATGCGGACTATAACCTTGCAAAATATCCGAGTTTCAATGGCGGTCTTGGGTTAACCTTTCGGTAAAGTGTTCTATTAAAACAAAAACCCGGTGGCGACCTACTCTCCCGTGTCGTTGCCAACACAGTACCATTGGCCCTGGAGGGCTTAACGACTCTGTTCGGAATGGGAAGAGGTGTTACCCCTCCGGTATTACCACCGGGATAAATCTTAAGAATTGGCAGGTTTCCGAAATCAAGCCGCACGGCTGATTAGTGTCACTTGGCTGAGCACATTACTGTGCGTACACCGGTGACCTATCACCTGGTAGTCTACCAGGAGCCTTTAGGGTATCCCTTCTGTTGCCAGAAGGGTACTCGGGAGACCTAATCTTGGGGTGGGCTTCCCACTTAGATGCTTTCAGCGGTTATCCCTTCCATACTTGACTACCGAGCGGTGCACTTGGCAGTACAGCTCGTACATCAGAGGTACGTCCACCCAGGTCCTCTCGTACTATGGGCAGCTTCCCTCAAGTCTCCTCCGCCCACGATGGATAGAGTCCGAACTGTCTCACGACGTTCTGAACCCAGCTCACGTACCGCTTTAATGGGCGAACAGACCAACCCTTGGGACCTTGTCCAGCCCCAGGATGCGATGAGCCGACATCGAGGTGCCAAACCGGGCCGTCGATGTGAACTCTCGGGCCCGATCAGCCTGTTATCCCCGGAGTACCTTTTATCCGTTGAGCTATGGCCCTTCCACGCAGAGCCACAGGATCACTAGGTCCGACTTTCGTCTCTGCTCGACCTGTCGGTCTCACAGTCAGGCCGGCTTATACCCTTGCGCTCACCACACGGTTGCCGTCCGTGTTGAGCCGACCTTTGAGCGCCTCCGTTACCTTTTGGGAGGCGACCGCCCCAGTCAAACTACCCGCCTGCCACTGTCCACCGCCTGGATTAACAGCACGGTGTTAGAACCCCAACAGAACAAGGGTGGTATTTCACCGACGGCTCCATCCGAACTGGCGTCCGGACTTCACAGCCTCCCACCTATCCTACACATGCTCGGCCAAGGTCCAATGACAAGGTGTAGTAAAGGTTCACGGGGTCTTTTTGTCCAATCGCGGGCAGGCGGCATCTTCACCGCCACTACAGTTTCGCCGGGCTTCTCGTTAAGACAGCGCTCCACTCGTTACACCATTCGTGCAGGTCGGAACTTACCCGACAAGGAATTTCGCTACCTTAGGACCGTTAGAGTTACGGCCGCCGTTTACCGGGGCTTCGGTCGGGAGCTTTGCCTTGCGGCTGACCCCCTTCCTTAACCTTCCGGCACCGGGCAGGTGTCAGTCCCTATACCTCGCCTTCACGGCTTAGCAGAGACATGTGTTTTTGTTAAACAGTCGGCAGAGCCTCTTCACTGCGGCCACCTTGCGGTGGCACCCCTTCTCCCGAAGTTACGGGGTTAGATTGCCGAGTTCCTTAACGAGAGCTCACCCGAGCGCCTTTGGATATTCTCCTCACCCACCAGTGTCGGTTTACGGTACGGTCACCCTGATGTCTGGCATAGAGGCTTTTCTCGGCAGCCGGTCCGGTCCAGTTCCCCTGCCTGACGGCAGAGTCCCCATCGCCACAGTGAATTCCGCGCGCGGGTTTTCCTACGCGCCATCACCATGGCTTAGACCCCGATCCAGCACGGGGCTGGACCCTTCCAACTGCGTCCCCCCATAGCTCGTAACGACACCAAGGTGGTTCCGGAATATTAACCGGATTCCCATCACCTACGCCTTTCGGCCTCAGCTTAGGCACCGACTAACCCTGGGCGGATTAACCTTCCCCAGGAAACCTTGGGCTTCCGGCGAACAGGTTTTTCACCTGTTTTAACGCTACTCGTCCCGGCATAATCACTTCTGGTTCGTCCACCCGGCCTCGCGGTCAGCCTTCAACCTACTGCAGAACGCTC
>JBDRUX010000064.1:0-14404 GCA_039801565.1 Caldifarciminota bacterium | reverse complement strand
TCAGACGATATGAAGCAAATCCTTCGGTGTAATCGCAATCGAAGGCGAAGTAACATCACCAGTATCAAGCACTGCGGCTTCCGACCAATTTCTACCAAGTTTATACTGAAAACAAAGTCTTCTCTGGTCAGTAAATACCCGATAAAATATCCCATTCCCTCCTTTCATTTCAATTGTATCATTTGCGGAAAATATAAATAAAAGGGTTAATAAAACCATCATTTTAAGATTAGCACCTTCTTAAGAGTAGTCAAGGCGTCGGATTTATATTCTAAGAAATAAATACCACTTGGAAGCACTTTATTGTTATCATCTCTACCGTCCCAGGTAATTTCGTGAACCGTTTTCCGCTGTCCGTTGACCGCAAAACTCTTTACTAATTCACCGGCTAAGTTGTAAATCTTTAAGATACTGAATTCCTTTGGGTTTCCATTAAAGCGGATTGTCGTTTTGGTAGTAAATGGATTGGGTAGAATTTCCAGTTTTGGTTCTTCAATTAACGGAGAGGTTATCTTAAAATCGCCAATATAAGTAATCGGTGAATTGGTCGAATAGGCAATCGCTCGACCCGGAACAATTGGCGCCCCGGCTGGATGATAGGAATTATTGAATGCATATTGAATCCCAATCATTTCGGTTGGGTCTTCAATGCCAATAGTGGAACTGGTATAGCGATTGGCAGTTTGATATTGGGCGATAATTATATTATCACCAGTTAAAGAACTGATTGTGGTGTCATAGATTATTAACTCGAACTTATCCATTACTGAACGGGGGTCATAATAAGGAACGGAGTCATATTCGATGATAAAACAATGGTTTACGGTATCGTGATAATAATAGATTCCACCCGAACCGGTATTATTCGGATAAAGGTCGTCAAAGTTTAAGGCGACAATAGCACCTGGACCATCCGAACTGGGGATATTAGTATTACGGTAATAACGCATCGTATCAAACCCCGCCGCAATCCAGCCATCAGCACTGATTGATATTTGGGTATAACGATTGCCGTAATAACGCCAAGGTCCAAATGACGCTGGCAGATTAACTAACTTGACCTGGTCGTTATGGTCGTAGGAAAGCCGAGTCCCAACTGTTTTGATTTCAATCCAATTGTAAACCGGATGATGAATATAAGCAGTGTCGGTATTGTCATAAGCCCAATATAATGGTGGTTCGCGTGGTCCATCGGGAATTGGGTCTGTAATCATAAATGGATTAACCAGAATTGAGAAGTTATAGACCCAGGTTGACTCCGAACTCTGAATCGTTAGAGTGAAATTGGCATTATGACCCCTTGGGATATTGGCAAGGGATGTGACGCGATAAGGTGTGGAATTGACTGCAGTGTCTAAAGGACCGATATTACCAAAATCAGCATGACCTTGAATGATTTGAATATAAGGGTCAGTTGAAGATAAATCAGCCGAGACATTAGTTGCCTGTACCTGACCGAGATTTCTTAAAACCGTATAAATCTCAACTTCTTCATCGGCATCCCAACGTCCATTATTGTTACCAGTAGCCGAATCATTGAAAATATAATGATGATAAACGACATAGGGTTGATTGGGCATAATTGGATTGGCTAAAGAAGCCAGGCAAGCCACGCCAGCCTTTGCCACTTCGGTATGAAAATCCGGGGCATTGAACCCTGCTCCAATCGTATCGCTCGTCCGATGATAATGGGGATTAACTGGCCAATAGTCCTCAATTCCACAAAACGCAACATAGCCTTCACTCCAAAACGAATGGTGGTCAGAATTGGGCATACTGGTCACCATATGGACCTGAGTTAAAAGGTTTGTATAAAGGTTGGCGCAGGCGACAAAATAGTCAACAAAGGGTTGGCAGTTAGGATTAGCAGTTTTGCCAATCACCTCCAAATTTTCTGGGGTGGCATCGGCATAGCCAATCATATCATAATTGATAACTCCGAAGATTGAATCCCCTCGATTACGAGCCGCGCTGGCATAGGCTTCACTACCGTATAGACCCTGCTCTTCGCCAGTGAAGGCGATATAGCGAACCGAGTATTCAAAATTATAATCCTTCATCACCCGACAGGCTTCAATTACCGCCGCGGTTCCTGAGGCATTGTCATCAGCACCTGGGCAGAAATCTGGTACCTGGTTGGATGTTGCATCCATATGACCACAGATGACAACATAGATATTATCCGGATGGGCTAAACCCCTTTTGATACCGATGACATTTGGGGCATAATCCGGACGGTATTCTTCTAAGTAGACACTGTCACAACCATATTCTAAGAATTTACTCTTTACCCAATTAGCAGCAGCTCGGCAAGAATCAGTGGTTGAATAACGGGTGCGAAAGTTCTGTAATCTTCGAACAAAACCTAAACAGGAATCAAGACTTACCCGATTTACCATATCTT
The DNA here is from genome assembly GCA_039801565.1 of Caldifarciminota bacterium. Lineage (GTDB taxonomy): Bacteria > Hydrothermota > Tepidihabitantia > Tepidihabitantales > JAOUPE01 > JBDRUX01. Next base: position 12,000 of record JBDRUX010000064.1, on the reverse strand, counting down.
CAATCAATGGGTTTTGCAATGGGCGTGGATAATAGCTAATCCCGACCGATTTTTTTATTGGTTTTAAGGTTAGTCGAGTTCGTTCAATGTTGAAGCGACTAATTTTTTCTTCTGACTCTTTGGTCATCCGGATTAAGAAATTCTCACCATCAAAGGCAAGTGGCTTCAGCTCTCTATTGATTGTTTTTATTTGATTGGGGGCAATCGGTCGAATTAGGTAATATTCTTTGGTCTTGGGTTCTTCATCAATGATTTGATAACGATACGATTTGAGTTTCTCCAGTTCTTCGGTTTGAGCAATGACTAAAGCAAAACCCTTCATTTCGGTAATAACTGAGATATTGGCATCAAGCAGTTGGGTTACAATATCCGAAGTTGGTGTTTCGACTTTTATCAGATATTCTTTGCCTTGGGCAAATAGAAAAAGAATTGAAAATAAAAGGCAAAGGTTTTTCATCTTTGCTCCTTTCTAATTATAACAAAGTTGGCATCGCTATTATTTTACTCATTTTCTTTTAAGTTCGGCATCGGTTGGTCGGAGATAAAAAGGTTGCAAGGTCGCAACATCGGACCAATCGCCGCTTCTGATACAAGTTTGTGCCTTGAAGGCAATAGTTGAGGGAAGAGGTGCCATAAGAGGGATGGAATTAAATTCCCGCAGCCTGCTCGCTAATATTGGTTCGTATTTAATCGCACCGTTTCCTAAAAAAGTTATCGGCTCATCTGGATAATTTTTTGCAATTTCTTGAGCAAGTCTTGCTGGTGACAAGATTGCATATTCGGAAATCCGAGTTCTATTGCGATACAAAGCGGTGAAAACTTCATCTTTTCGAGCATCAACGATTGGCACAATTAAACCAAAATCGGTTTTAGCAAAACTGCAATAATCGGCTAAGGCATCAAGGGTATTAATCCCTTTCACCGGGATTTTGTAGGGTAAAGATAGTCCTTTTGTCAAGGCTAAGCCAACTCTTAAGGAAGTGAACATCCCCGGACCGATTGATACCCCAATCCCGGCTAAATCTTTTACTCCAATCCCAACCAATTTCAGGGCATCGGCAAGAATTTGAAAGATGGTCTCATTATGTTTTGAACCAGTAAGGAAACGTAACTCGTAAAGAACGGTTGTTGCTTTGACAATTGCGATACCGGTAATTTCCCAACTGGTTTCGATACCGAGATAAAAACCGTTTCCCATCAATCTGGGATTATCTCGTCTTTATTGTTACGGGTTCTTTCCCCAAAACCACTAAACGGAACTTGGAAGGTAGATTCTCGGACCACTCCTTCCAATTCTTCTAAGTTGATATATTCATCACAGGCTCGAATCAATTCAACCGAGGTATAACCTTTGCCTAAACCCACGACAACGACCCGTTTACCTTGTTTTGATAGCCAATCCACCAATGCGACAAAATCACCGTCACCGGAAACTAAGATTATCTCATCCAAATGGGCTGACATCGAAAGGATTTCCAAAGTTATTTCGATATCCATATTGGCTTTGACACTGCCGTCTAACCGTTCCCGAACTGGTTTGGCAACTACGCGATAGCCTTGAAAAGACAGTGCGTCAATGAGACGTTGCCGTCGTTCATCACCAGCCCGGAAGGGAACAAAGGCAACAAATTTATAATTGTGTTTGTTGGCATCATCACCGATTAAATTTTTTTGCAGGGCATCGTAGCGGACTTCACGGCCTTGCCGCTCAAAGGTTTCTTGAACATTTTGCACATCAACAAAGACTCCGATACGACTCATTTTTACCTCCTTTCCCAAAATTAGATACTTTTAATTCGATGCACCTTGCCAGCAGTAATTGTTATCAACTGGCCTGGGTCGGTACGCAAGAGTAACCGACCCCAATCATCTAAGTCAATAACTGTGCCTTCGATTCGGCGTAGCCATAACTCAACTCTTACCCTTTGATTAAGCAAAACCTGCCGGGCTTTGATTTCTGGTAATAAATCAATGAATTTGCTATTGGCAAAATTCTGATAGTGATTGGTTAAAAGAGTGAAGAGCATTTTTAAAGCCTTGCCGATATCGTATTCCTGATTGGTTTCTAAGAAAAACGAGGTCGCATCAGACAAATTGGTTGGGAAAAAGGGTTGGTTGAGATTTATTCCAACCCCGACGATTAAACCCAAGTCTTTTGTTTCACATAAAATACCTCCTACCTTTTTGCCCGATAGCATCAAATCATTAGGCCAACGTAGTTCAATTTTTTTACCGCTGAGGACTTCTAAACCTTTAGCGACTACCAAAGCGCTACCGAGCGTTAACTGAACAATTTTATCTTTAACCGAAAAATCGGGAAAAACCAGATACGAGAAATAAATACCGCCTGGTGGTGAGTACCAGTCGCGTCGAAATCGGCCCCGACCCTGCGTTTGCGATAAAGCAATTACGATTGCCGGTTCCCGTTTTTTGACCAAACTTCTGGCGATTTCCTGAGTGGAAGCGACTGTCTCAAAAAGATAGACTTTACCGAATTGCGCTAATTCCGATAAATCACTTCCGGTAAAGTCACTAATAGCTTTCGATAATACTTTAGCCAAAGTAATCCTCTAAACATTAAATTTTAACTATCTTCTTTTTAATTAAATCCGACGAACCTTGAATGAAATAGATACCTTTTGGTAGTCGTTTGTCTTTTTCATCCTTACCGTTCCAAGTGATAGAATGCGAACTCGCCAACGTCTTAACTAAATTACCGCTCGCATCGTAAATTCTCAATTTCTCGCCAATTTTTAGATTAGATTTAATTATCACTTGTTCGAAAAATGGATTAGGGAAAACTTCAATCGGATTGATTGAGGAAATCGGGTGATGAGAAGCAATTGCACTGGTCGTCGTATTCGCGAAAAGATAATTTCCTACACTCCGCGTCCAATTGGTGACTGCCAAATCAGGATAATTCGAATATTCATATTCAAAGACAATATTAGAATTTTGGGCAGGTGCGGTTCGAAAAGCAACCCAACCGGTCAAAGGGTCAAAACAATAATCACTGCTCGGGATTGTATCATTATCAATCAGAACTCGATGAAAAAATTGGATAGGGAAGTGGGTTAAGTAAAATAGTTTTCGGCAACCATCGCCATTTTTCTGCTCCTGTTCAAAGCGAAGATGGTCATTACCAACATCGCCCCATAATACCGTCTCGCAAACTAAATTATAACCACCATTATAAGACCAAGTTGGAGTTGTATCTAATATTCCAGAGCGATTTTCGAACACCACTACTGGTTCCCACCAGCCGCCGGCTGCTAAGTCTAAAAAACCATCGCCATTCACATCACCCCAAGCCACACAAGATGTATAACGGTAAGTGGGATTTTTTAACATTGTGAAGGCAGGAATAGTTTCTAATACGCCGTTTTGATTATGAAAGACCATAACGCTATTAGTATCATCAAGCTGACCATTGCTCGCTATTGCTAAATCGAGCCAGCCGTCATTGTCATAATCACCAACTGCTAATCTTATGACCCAACCCAAATTACGAGTGACTGACCAGGAAGCATTTCTTTCAATACTATCAACAAAGTTTTTATAAATGGATAGTTTCCGCCGATAACCGACAATGATATCCAAATCGCCGTCGTTATCTAAATCCGCTAAACGAATCGCATCCGAAGGCGACGAGTCGTTAGCCCGCCAACAAGGTATAGTATCAATGACCCCTTGCTGATTCCGATAGACCTTTGCCGGTGAAAGGATGTTATTATATCCATCCCCAGCGGCCACGGCTAAATCTAAATCACCGTCTAAATCAATGTCACCCAAAGCACCGTCAAAAGAGTTATAACGGTCAGCCGAAAGCCAGTAAGGGTTTGTCTCTAAACCATTGCCTTGATTGCGATAGATTCGGGTCGGACCTTGAATTGAGCCGATTCCTAAGAAGACCACCGCCATATCCATTAGACCGTCGTTGTTGACATCACCTAAATAGAGGTGACCAAATTCACCCGAATCAGCACTGCGCCAAGAGGCATTAGTTTCCAGGTTGCCATTGCTATTGTAATAGATTCCATTTCGATTCCAAGCCATATCGTTGCCATTACTGGTGCAAAGGTCAATAAAACCGTTACCGTCAATATCCCCAAAACCACCGCCAGTCGAATAATCCTGGTCAATCGAGACCCAAACCGGTGAATTAGAAAGCGGTATTGTGGCAAAAATCAATGTTGGTAATAATAAATCAATAAGGTTAGACATTGGTTTAGTTTAACAGAAAAATCAAATATCGTCAAGTTTTATCAGCAACCTTACGATAAAGTCAAACCAAATTTTTTTTCTTGACTTGGTTTAAATTTGAGTTTAAATTAGGGTAAAGAAAGGAGGCAGGTATGCCGATTTATATCCTTCTCACTTCTCTCACCGATGAGGGGAGAAAGACAATTAAAGAAAAACCCGAACGAATTAAAGAAGTGAATAAAGAAATTGAGACAATGGGTGCAAAACTCTTAAGCCAATATGCGGTATTAGGGAATTATGACTTTGTCAATGTCGTCGAGGCAAAAGATAACGAAACGATTGCCAAGATTTCGATCGAACTTGGTTCAAGAGGCACAATTCAGATTACAACCTTACCAGCAATTCCGATTGACCAGTTTATTGCCAAGATAAAATGATTAGTACCGGGCATTCGGGATAATAGATTAAATTGCCGTGTTAACTAACTCTTCTTTATTTCACGGAAAACCGACAGTTGATTACTGTTTTTCTATTTTCTCGGATGCCCGGTTTATTATTCTTCTACTCGGTCTGGTATCGGTCGTCTTTCCTTACACCTATCACGGTTGTGCAATGGCGCCCAATAGTGACCACGGTTGGGTTGTGACCAGTGATACGGTATTGGTATTACATATCTGGGATGGCGGAGTTAGTTGGGTCACAAAATACTTGTATCAGTTCCCATATGATAGTGCCGATTTTTACGGTGTATCATTCAATTGATAGTTTTAAAGGCTGGATGTGTGCCGGGCGTTATCCGGAAGTATGGGGCGGTGATACTGTTTTTAAAAAGGGCAAGGTTTTATTGTTCATTCTGAAGATGGCGGTGATAGTTGGGTTTTGCAGAAACGAGACACAATCTACGACTTCTTTGATGTTAAGTTTAAAGATTCCTTAGAAGGTTGGGTGGTTGGTGGTAATGATTCGACAATGGAAGGTTGCGTTTATCATACCACCGATGGCGGACAAACCTGGAATCGCTAAACATTACCCAATCAGCAAAAATCCTTAATTCTTTAGAACTGATTGGCGAAAATAAACTATGGGCAGTGGGCAGAAATGGAACTATCATCCATTCCGGATGATGGCGGAACTTCTTGGCAGATGCAAAACAGTGGTATTGATACTACTTTTATACGATATTGACTTTGCTGATTCTTTGCGTGGTCTAATTGCTGGTGATGGGGTTGTACTTTATACCCGGGATGGTAGCAATACTTGGCACGAAGCCAATATTGTGGAGATTGAAAAAGAGACAAAATTAGAACAACCCAAAATCTTCGCCACTGCTTATCCAAATCCATTTTCCCAAGAAATTGAAATTAAATGGTCAAAACCAATCCGTCGAATTGGGATATATGATGCAAAGGGAAGATTGGTTATTTGGTTAAAACCAGAGGTCACCAAAAACTCTTTCCTTTGGCAGGGAATGAATAGCCGAAGCGGAGTAGTCAAGCCCGGAATTTATTTCATTATTCTTGAAGACAGCGCTCATAGCTACAAAACTAAGGTATTAAAAGTTCGATAGCAACTGCCAACCCATACGATTCCATTTTAAAAGCATCATCTTATTGACTTTAGGAGGATTGTCATTAAACTATAATAACTATGTTGAGTCAAATGCGCAAGCGCGTTAAGATTATTATGTTTATTGTAGCATTGAGTTTTGTGGCTGGATTTTTACTCAGCGAAATATGGCAGATGCTCCGTTTTCGCGCCCGCGGGGGACGTGGCTATTGGGAAAAAGGTATCTTTGGCAAAGTCGGTAAAAAAACAATAACCCGGGAAGAGTATCAAAATACCTTAGATTATTTTACCTATAAGTTCTTAAAAGAAAATAAAGTCCGTGACCTATCCGAAGAGGACCGGGAGAATCTCCACAATCAGGTTTGGCAATATTTAATTTCCGAGAAGGTCTGGGCGGATATTTTAAAGCAAGAAAAGATAAAGGTGACCGATGCCGAGATTTATGAGATTATGAAAGCCAATCCGCCACCGGAATTACGCGAAAATCCCGAACTTATGACCGATGGCAAGTTCGACCAAGAAAAATACCTGCAAGTTTTATCTAATCCGCAAAATCGGCCCTATTTTATGATTTATGCCCGGGAGTTGGTTGATATGTTACCAAAAGAGAAATTACGAATTGATATAACTGGGATGTATCGGGTGACATCAGGCGAGATCCAAAAAGCCTTGGCTTTAGAAAATACTAAGATAAAAGCCACCTTTCTATACTTTAGTCCGAAGGTGGTTAAAGACCAATCCAAACCGACGGAAAAGGAAATTAAAGAGTATTATGAGCGAAACAAAAAGGAGTTTGCAATTCCTGAGATGCGAAGATTGAAGTATGTATTCTTCCCGCGCCGAATAACGGCCGAAGACTCCTTAGATGCCCAACGCCAAATCGAGGATATTTATAATGAAATTAAACCCGGGGAAGATTTTGCTTTATTGATTAGAGACTTTTCCGATAATCCGACCGAAACCACTGCGACCTGGTATGCCCAAAATAGTTTCGATTCGATAATGAAACGAGTGCTCGATTCATTGCAACCAGGAAAGTTCAGTAAACCGTTTCTTAATAACGAAGGTTGGCAAATTGTAAATCTGGTCGAGAAGAAAAAAGATAGTGTCAAATTGAACCGAATTTTGATTAAAATAAAGATGACTTCGACGACAACCGCAGCGGTGCTTGACAGTATCAATAAATTCTTAGAAAGAGCCCAACATGAGAATTTTGATACTTTATGCCAAGAGTTTGGGTTGATGGCACGGGAGACCCGAGTAATTAAAGGCAGGCCAGTAAATTTCCCTGGACTCTATTCGGTTTCACCACTTCAGGATTTTGCCTTACGCGCTAAACCAAAAGATTTATCCGAACCGATGCGGGGACGAGGCGGTTATTACGTCTTCCGATTAGAAGGTATTGACAAAGCCAGTTATCAGCCCTTAGATAGAATAAAACAGATGATTGAATGGCGAATCCAAAGAGAAAAGGATAAAGAGAAAATAAAGGCAATAGCCGAAGCGGCTTATAAAAAACTCTTTGCTGGTAAAACCTTTGCTGATATTGTGAGTGAAGATTCGACGATTGAAATCCAAAAGGATTCTTTCAACTCATTTACCTATGCTAAAGGCGCTAAAGGTGCTGAATTCGCTGGTGCGCTTTATGCGTTAAAACCTAATGAAACCTCAGGGGTCGTAACAACCGATTGGGGCAGTTTTATCATTCATTGCGATGAACGAATTGAGGTTAACAATACAACCGCAGAAGACCTAAAGACGCAGCGGCACCAGACGGTAACCAATCGGCTTTTTAGCGAGATCATTAAGACACCAGAAGTATTTGACTATCGGAATGCTTATTTCTATTGATTGCTATTGACTTTTGATTCGATTTCAATAAGTTATTATTGGGTATGGCCCCATCGTCTAATGGCTTAGGACATCGCTCTTTCAAGGCGAAAAGACGAGTTCGATTCTCGTTGGGGCCAGAAAATTTTGCGGGAGTAGCTCAGCTGGTAGAGCATCACCTTGCCAAGGTGAGGGTCGCGAGTTCAAATCTCGTCTCCCGCTTTGGCGGCATAGCCAAGTAGCTAAGGCGGCGGTCTGCAAAACCGCTATTCATGGGTGCAAGTCCCATTGCCGCCTTTAAAAGATGATAGATTTCTTCTTAACTTGTCCCTATCGTCTTACAACCATTATCCTTCTATTTGCCGGGATGGCGGAACTTGGTAGACGCAAGGGACTTAAAATCCCTCGGTCTTTTCAAGACCATGCCGGTTCAATTCCGGCTCCCGGCATTTAATTTAATCCTCGACCTGCCATTAAACCTTTTTCCCAAAAAATTGTCTAAATGGTAAATGAAAAAATGGACGAAGACCTCAACCTTATTCGGAGATTCAAGAATGGCGATGAGACTTGCTTTGATGAGTTGGTTAAGAAATACCAAAATAAAATCTATAATTTGGCATATCGAATGGTTCATAATTCCGAAGACGCTTGGGATTTGGCGCAAGAGACCTTTGTTCAAGCCTATAACGGACTTTCTAAGTTTAAACAGAAATCTACCTTCTACACTTGGCTTTACCGAATCTGCGTCAACCGTTGCCTTAACTTTAATCAACGAAAAACGCGGTCGAGAACTATTAACAATGAGACAATTAGCGAGGTGATTTTAATGAATACTCCAGCCCGCAATACACCCGAAACCGACTTCCGACAAGGCGAACTGAAAATCGCCATAACATCAGCGGTTAAGCAGTTACCCGACAAACAAAGAGCGGTATTTCTCTTACGCCAATATGAAGGATTGCGAATTGGTGAAATCGCCAAAATAATGGGTTGCTCGAAAGGAACTGTCAAAGCACACTACTTTCATGCCGTGCAAAAGTTACGCGAACTTCTTAAACCTTGGGTCGAAAATGAATTGTCAAAAGCTAAAAACAGTATTGGCTGAATACCTTTTGGACGAATTGTCCGATAAGTTAAAACGGTCAGTGGAAAATCATCTTTTGACCTGCTCGGCTTGCCAAAAGGAATTAGCCGAACTTAAAAAGACTTTAGCGCTATTTGAACCGTTGCCCGAGAACAAACTTACCCCAGAACAACAGACAAGATTTTTAACTGAAATCCATCAAAAAATCCGACGCCAAGTCCAATTGCGGCCAAAGCGCTACCCAGCTCGCTGGCTATTGCCAAGACTTGTCCCAACCTTAGCCATTGCCACAATTCTTATTTGGTTAGTAACATTGCGAATTCGGTCGAAAGAGGATAACTATACTAAGATAGCAACCGAAATCTTCGCGATGCCAACCTTATCCCTGAGCGGTGAATTCGTAGTTGATTATCTTAAAGCTAACAGCACTATGGACAAGGGCGATTTCAGTCAAATCAGCTCAGTCTTGACTAAAGAGATTGAAGACTATCTTGATAGCCGATTGGAACTACCGGATTTGGTCGAAGGTTTGACCCAAGAAGAGAAAGCCGAGTTGGTGCGGGTAATTAATACAATGTTATAAATTGGAGGTGCAAAATGAAAAAACTTCTCACTTTAATTACCTTGGGCATTGCCATTGCATTTGCCCAACCATTAAATCCGGATGTTGACGAGCCCCCACCGCCCGAGCGTGCACCCAAAGAACTGGTTGAGACCCTGCGCAAGGTGCGACTGATTGAAGAATTGAATTTGTCCGAGGAACAGAGCCTAAAATTTTTCCCGAAACTGAACGAACTAAGAGAAGCCAAAGAGAAATTTGAACAAGACCGCCGAACCGTACTTGACGAATTGAGAGACTTACTGCATAAGGAAAAGATACCCCAAGACCAGATTAATGCCAAAATAGATAAATTGTTTCAAATTGAGGAGGAATTTAATAAAAAAGAGAATGCCTTGAAAAAGGAGTTGCGCAAAATTCTGTCACCGGAACAACAGGCTCGGCTCATCCTATTTCAACTCCGATTTGAACGAGAATTGCGCGATATGATTCGTGGGATTAGAGAGCGCAGACAAGAAAGAATCAAAAAAGGACGATGGAGGTGATAATGAAAAAATACTTAACCATACTCTTCGCAAGCTTCCTTTGTGCTAATTTGCTTTTAATCGGTTGCAAGGGTAAGAACCAAGACGAAGAGGATATTAAGGATATCCTAAATAGCTCATTATATACTAATGAAGACCAATCCCGTGCCTTTGAAGATAACGATACAGTTCCTGAAACCGGTTTGATACTTTTGATGCCAGATACGATGCGGATTCCCTGGGTTCGGTTTGTGCGCAAGATAACATCTTTCACTCGCCACATTGCAGTGGAGATTAAAGATACAACCGCAATCGCAACCATTGGCACCAGTGCCCTTGGTTATTTCATTGTGGTCAATGACCCATTAAATCCAATTCGTTACGAGCGTCCAATTACGGATACCGGTATTCGTAAGGTCTATTTAACGAAACACGACGGTCGTTGGTATATTCGTAAGATTACACCCAAGAATATCTGGACCAAGAATGCCAATATACCAATTACGATTACCAATTTAAGAGCCGAAGCCCGACCCAGCGGTAATACTTTTGAGATTACCAGTCCGGACACCTTTCTGACCAAAGAGCAATTGCCAACTTTTCGTCCGGATGATACGGTAAAAGTGACCGTGACCCTTCAGATGGCAGATGATTCAGCGTGGGTATTTTTACATCGAGGCAGGAAAAGACCACATCGCCGAAGAGAACCATTCTTGCGCATTAGCACTTATACTTTTGAGCGAGAATGGGTGATTCAAAGTGATACTGATGAGAACTACACTGCGCCCGAAGTTCGCCCCTCAGCGGTTGACGCTATTCAGTGGCAGACCCTTTGGGGCGATAGCCTGGCACCTTACAATTGTCGTGCCTGGTGCCTTCCTTATGTTGTGAAACTGCCTAATGAGGCTTATCCGGATTCAGAATAGGTCAAAGGTCCTTAAGCGGGTGGGTAAATCCCACCCGCTTTTTTTCTTGATAAATCAAAACTTTCTAATAAGATTTCTCTATGTCTGGTAATGCCCAAAATAAAATTAGCATCAAGGACTTGATATTAGTCTTTCTCAAAATCGGTGCGATTGGCTTTGGGGGTGGAGTGGCGATGTTGGCTTTAATCCGCCAGAATGTTGTTCAACGACGGAAATGGATTACCGATGATGAATTGAGTGTTGGAGTGGCGATGGGACAAATGCTACCCGGACCATTTGTCTCTAATTATGTCGAATATATTGGTTATCAATTAAGAGGACTAAAAGGAATGACCATTTCAGTTATCGCTTTTCTTTTACCATCGTTTTTAGCAATGACAATTCTTAGTTTTTTATACTTTCGATTTCAGAGGATCCCGGTATTAGAACAAATCTTTTGGGGAATCAAACCGGTCATTGCCGGTATCTTACTTTGGGCAAGCTTAGAAATTGGTAAAACTAATGTAAAAAATTGGAAGGCTTTGGTTATTGCCTTAATTGCTTTTTTCGCCTTAATCTTTCGGATTGATGTGCTTTTGACCGTAATCGTCTGTGGTATCTTAGGGGTTATCTTTTATACTAAGCCGAAAGAGATCGGATTATTGATACTTATTTTGCTGGTTGGCTTGTTAACCAATCAAATAATAAAGTCAGTATTAGCGACTCCATTATTAGAAAGTTCGAATCAACCAGTATCCCTTTCTTCAATCGCAAAGGCATTTGAACTTTTTGGTATATTCTTCAAGATTGGGGCGATAATCTTCGGTGGCGGTTATGCGTCAATTCCGTTTATTAAACAGGAAGTAGTAGATTTAAGGCATTGGCTTAGCGCCAAAGAGTTTATTGACGGAGTTGCTTTAGGACAAGTGACACCGGGACCAGTGGCAATTACCGCAACTTTTGTCGGTTATAAAGTATTGGGTCTAATTGGCGCGCTAATTGCTACGATTGGAGTATTTCTGCCCTCTTTTTTACTTCTATTATTACTGATCCATATTTATAATCGGATAGCGCATCAGCCATTGGTTCAAGGTTTCATCTTGGGGGTTAAACCGGCAATTGTGGGAATGCTCTTTTCGGCAACGGTTTTTATTGGAAGTAAAAGTATTATTGACTATCGGACCGCAATCTTAGCGGTTCTTGGTTTTATCTTACTATACCGATTCAAAGTTGACCCGCTCTGGTTAATCTTAGGTGCCGGATTATTGGGTTGGCTAATCCAGATAATTTGAAATTTTTTACTATTTCTGACCTGCCGTTAGGAAAGGC
>JBDRUX010000063.1:0-14447 GCA_039801565.1 Caldifarciminota bacterium | reverse complement strand
CCTACGGGGCTACCTACCGGGCTACTCCCCAGGTTGCTCCTGAAGTTGCCTACCGAGTCGCTTCCAAGGTCGCCTACGAAGTCGCTCCCCAACCTGCCTACTAACCAGCTCCCGAAGCAACTTCCGAGGCAACTCCCCAAGCAACCTACGGGATAGCTTAGGGGACTGCCTACGGGGTCACCCCCTATACGATACCCCCACCCTAATGAAAAATTAGTGTAACCGACGGAAGACCAACACGATAGACGAAAAATTCGGTCATTTTTAGGTTGAAATATATTTCAACCTTTGGTATAATATTGCGTGCGTAAAAAGTCCTTTTTTACTAAAGAAATGGGAGAAATTTTAAGAAAAATCCGAGAAAATGCTGGGTTGTCCCAAACCGAACTTGCCGAAAGAATCGGATTGTCATCGAAAACGAAAGATAGTTACATCTCACATTTAGAAAAAGGTAGATTAAAGAATCCAGCCTTAGGGGTAATTCTTCTTTATCTTCGAGCTTGTGGTGCTTCCTGGGTCGAATTTTTCAAAGAATTAGATGCACTTGATTTTAAGCAACGACACGAAAAGATGATGGCACAATTGCCAACACCGCCCGAATCGGGTCTCACAACTCGAGAAGGGTCGATTCGACCAACAAAAAGAAAGATTGAACGGGATGCGATGCGTTACGAAGTCGGCATCGAAATGCCATCGAAAGAGAAAGAAGAGATTGATTTTACAAGGCTAAAGAAACAGATTAAAGATAAGGTATCGGTCTTATTAACTAAAAATCAAATTGCCGATGGTGAAATTAATTCCTACCAGAAGTTCGCTTTAGAGTATTTCGACTTTTTAGCCGAACTGAATAAGCCAGGTATGAAAATGGTTACCGGGAAATATCAAAAAGCCGGCTTACAATTTCACCTGCTTTTTAAGATTAAGAAAATAATCAATTCAGTATTGCGCGCTGAAATTAAAAGATTAGAATCAAAAAAGCCATTGCCAACCGAAAAACAAGAAAGAATGGCAATTGGCTTTACCAAGTATCGAATCGCAATTGAAAAGCTTGAAGCCGAAGCCCATAAGTTACTTTGCGAGTTAGGTATTTCGCCACCTTGGTTTGCGTCTTATAAGGCTTTTGTCCGGCAATGTTTTAAGGTATTGCGGCAATACTATGGTAAGAATCAAGAATTGCTTGAAGTAAACCTTATTAAAATTATTGAGCATTGGAAAAAGGAAGGACTGAAGGAAGAAATATTATTGAAGTTAAAAGCCAAAACCGTAGCGGTTTTTACACAAACCTCGTCAAACAGTAAACTGTCATAGTGATTATTTTTGACTTTATTTAACCCTTGACGAAACTTTTTCCTTCTGGTAACATTCGTTTATGACCACGCCTTGGATTAAATGGTTTGAGGAGATCTCTACAAAAGACATCAATCTGGTCGGTGGTAAGAATGCATCATTAGGCGAGATGATTTCGGGCTTAAAAGAGAAAGGAATTAAAGTTCCCAATGGTTTTGCCATCACGGCTGACGCTTATCGCCATTTTTTGGAAGTGAACGGTTTATATGATAAATTACGTGAAGAGATTAAAGCATTAAGGTTAGGTCGCCGCGATTTAGAGTCGGTTGGACGCTATATTCGGCATCGAATCCGTGGCGCCGAATTCCCCAAAGACTTGGAAGATTCAATTATCCAGGCTTATCAAGAGTTATGTGCTAAAGAAAACGAAGAAGAAGTGAGCGTGGCGGTACGCAGTAGTGCTACAGCGGAAGACCTACCCCAAGCCAGTTTTGCTGGCCAGCAGGATACTTTTTTGAATATTTCCGGCGTCGAAGAATTACTCGAAGCCTGCCAAAAGTGTTTTGCCTCGCTCTTTACCGACCGAGCAATTGCTTATCGGGAGAGTCATAAATTTGAACACTTAGACATTGCGTTATCCATTGGTGTCCAAAGGATGGTGCGGTCAGATTTAGCCGGCGCTGGTGTAATGTTCACCTTGGATACCGAAAGTGGTTTTGATAAAGTTGTGTTCATTACCGCTGCTTATGGTTTGGGTGAAACCGTTGTCCAAGGTCAAGTCAATCCGGATGAGTATTATGTTTATAAGCCATTACTCCAAGATGACCGCTACCAACCCATTATCAAAAAATTCTTAGGCCGAAAAGAGAAGAAGCTGATTTATACCAAAGGTGAAATTGTTAAGACCAAATTGATTGATACCCGCAAGGAGGAACAACATCAGTATGTGCTATCGGATGCCGAAATCATAAAATTAGCCAAATGGGGCTGCCTTATCGAGGACCATTATTCAAATCGTTATGGCAAACCGACCCCAATGGATATTGAATGGGCAAAGGATGGTAAGACCGATGAACTTTTCATTGTCCAAGCTCGACCCGAGACCATCCATTCCCAAAAACGCAGCAGTATCTTAAAGAGTTATGAATTGAAAGAGACCGGCAAAGTGTTAGTTGAAGGCAAGAGTGTTGGGTCAGCGATTACCAGTGGTCGTGCTTCAAGGCTGGCTTCGCCAGATGAAGTTGAGTTCTTTCAAGATAATTCAATTATTGTCACTGAGATGACCGACCCGGATTGGATGCCAATTTTGAAACGGGCCGCGGGAATTGTTACCGACCGTGGCGGCCGAACCTGCCATGCTGCCATCGTCAGTCGCGAATTGGGCATTCCAGCCATCGTCGGTACCGGTAATGCCACCGAAAAGATTAGTCAGGGTCAAGAGATTACCCTATCCTGTGCCGAAGGCGAAATTGGCAAAGTCTATGATGGCAAATTGCGCTACGAAGTTAATGAATTAACTTTTGAGACAATCCCAGCGACCAACACCAAGGTTATGATGAACATTGCCAGTCCAGTTAATGCCTTCCGTTATTGTCAAATTCCTAATGATGGGGTTGGTTTGGCTCGTATCGAATTCATCATTAACAATGTTATCCAAGTCCACCCCTTAGCCTTAATTCATTATGACCGCTTAACTGACCCCGATACTAAGAAAAAGATTGATGCTCTCACCAGTGGTTATCGTAAAAAAGAAGAGTTCTTTATTGACAATCTGGCAAGTGGGATTGCCGCCATTGCGGCGGCTTTTTATCCTAAGGATGTGATTGTGCGAATGTCCGATTTCAAGTCGAATGAATATGCCGGATTAATTGGCGGACGATTTTTTGAACCAATCGAAGAAAACCCGATGCTTGGCTTTCGGGGTGCTTCTCGCTATTATAGTTCAGAATATCGGGAAGGATTTAATTTGGAATGCCAGGCACTTAAGAAAGTCCGCGAGCAGATGGGATTTTTTAATGTTAAACCGATGATTCCATTTTGCCGGACACCAGAAGAGGGCGAAAAGGTCATCGCACTTATGGCTGAGAATGGTCTGGTTCAAGGCAAAGAGGGACTGGAGATTTATGTGATGTGCGAAATCCCAGCCAATGTGATTTTAGCCAAAGAGTTCGCTTCAATCTTTGATGGCTTTTCAATCGGCTCCAATGACTTAACCCAATTGGTTTTAGGTTGCGACCGCGATTCTGGTAAGATTGCCCATCTCTTTGATGAACGCAACGAAGCCGTAAAAATAATGATTAGCGATTTGATTCAAAAGGTGAAACCATTAGGCAGGAAAGTTGGCATCTGTGGTCAAGCGCCCAGCGACTTTCCGGATTTTGTTGAATTCTTAGTAAAGGTTGGGATTGACTCAATCTCTGTCAATCCGGATAGTATCCTTAAGGTCAAAAAGAAGATTTTTGAAGTCGAAGCCAATAACTCACCTTAATAGCCAAAACTAAATACGACTGAATTTAAAAGTATTTTCCGTAGTATCAATAGCTAAATTTTTTTATTGACAAAGATAATAGAATTTTTATTATGAACTGTAATGGGTATTAAAAATGGAGAAGGGGCATGGCTTGGCGTGAGTTAGAAGAACAAGTTCTGCATGACCGAGTAATTAATGCGCTAAAAAAGACAATGTTCGACTTTCCCAATGATAAATACCCTTATTTAAAAACTCATACCAATCATCCAATTAAGACCCACGGAGTTCCTAATCATACGGGTGGACAATATTATCCTGACTTAGTAGTTTTGGACACGCGTACTGAAAAAGTTGTAACGGTTGTAGAAGTTGAAACGATAAATACTGTAAATGAAAGTGAAGCCGCCCAATGGTTGAAATTTGCGACCTTGGGAGAAAGATTTTATTTATTCTTCCCCCGCGGTCTGGAAATAAAAGTGAAGGAGCTCTGTCAAAAAATTGCTAACGCTTACTGTTACGAATATTGGCATGATGGCAAGACTTTACGAGTCGAACATATTAAATTCTAAAAAACTTTTGAATATTTGAACTGCTTGCGATATTCGTCAACCGGCTGATTTTCAAGCCCTGAATTTTAACTGCCGGATTGCTAATCCTCGGTCAGTAGTTAACTTTTGCCGCAAGATAATCTTGCCATCGTTTTAAAACAATTCGAATTATTCAGCGTAAGAATTGATTTAAATACCAATTGGCAATCATCTCGCCGAAGAGAAGTCCAACCACGCCACCAATTGCTAAGAACGGTCCAAAGGCGATTGGTTGACCCGGCTGGTTCTTTTTACTGACCCGAAGAATTAAACCAATAAATACTCCGACAATGACTGCAACAAAGATGGCAACCAATAAATTACGCCAACCTAAAAAGGCACCAATCATTGCAGTCAAAGGCAAATCGCCCCAGCCGATCCCTTCTTTCTGTTTTATTCCCGCGGTAACTTGAAATAAACCGCTGAGCAGATATCGCCATAAAACCCAAACCAACAAAACGAACAACCCACCTAACAACATCCCAAGGACTGAACTCAAGGTAATTTGGGGCAGCAAAAAACTTGTCAAAATGCCCACGATTAGACCGGGAATAGTTATTTGAAAAGGTGCGATCTGAAACTGAAGGTCAATAAAGGTAACCACAATTAAAAAACCAAAAAAAAGAACCGCCCGCAAAAAAGACCAGGTAAGTCCAAATTTTAAAAAAGCAATGGTAAAGAGAATTGCGGTCACAAGTTCCACTGTCGGATAAATTAATGATATCGGCTTTTTACAGTTACGACATTTACCACCAAGAATAATATAACTTAGAACTGGTATATTATCAAAAGGCTTTATTGGTTTTTTGCATTTCGGACAATGGGAAGCGGGAAAAAGCAATGACTGATTCCGGGGTATCCGATGGATACAGACATTCAAAAAACTACCAATCGCTAATCCAAAAATAAAGACAATTACGGACAAGGTGGATTTATTAACTAATGAACTGGCATCAAGCAAGCTTTGCCTTTGGCGAATACTGTCGGGATAAAATTAATATTATTCTTTTTTGGGATAGCAATTTGGTCTTAAGTGGCTTCATTACCAATTTTGGTTCAAATCGTTCAAAAATTCAAGTAACTAATTCTTCGGTCGGTTTAAAAAGTTTTTTGTCTACTGCATATTCTAAGGCAGTTTGGGTTGAGATCAATCCTTTGCGCACCAAATTGGCTAACGATTGGTCCAAAGTTTGCATACCGTATTGGGAGCCGGTTTGTACCAATGATGGAATTTGATAAGACTTTGCCTCACGAATCAGATTCCGAATTGCTGGTGTGGCAATCAAAACCTCCATCGCAGCAACCCTTCCCCTACCGTCTTTGCGTGGCACTAAAATCTGGGCAATGATACCCATTATTACATTAGCAAAAATTTGTCGGACATAATTATGCTGTTCTGAAGGGAAAACATCAATCACCCGGTCAACCGTTTCGGCGACATTGTTGGTGTGGAGAGTAGAAAGGACTAAGTGACCAGTCTCAGCGGCAGTTAGGGCTAATGAAATTGTCTCCAAATCGCGCATCTCACCCACCAAAATTACATCGGGGTCTTCTCTTAAACAGGCACGTAAGGCACTGGCAAAAGAAGTTGAATGAACTCCGATTTCCCGTTGACTAATTAAACAATTCCTTGCTTGGAAGATGTATTCGATTGGGTCTTCAATTGTAATGATTCGATAAGTCCCTTCCTTGTCAATAAAATCAATCATACTGGCTAAAGTAGTTGATTTACCACAACCAGTTGGACCAGTGACTAAGACCAATCCTTTACGCTTACGAGCTAATTCTTTTACTGATTCCGGTGCTGGCAACTCATCTAAGGTCCGAATTCGTGCCGGAATAATCCGGAACGCTGCGCCAATCCCGTTTATTTCTTGGAAGACATTGACCCGGGCGCGCACACGGTCTTGTGACAGGTAGTCAAGTCTCATATAGGGGGTCACCTTGCCCCAAGAATAAGATAAATCAAGTTCCCGTTTCTGGTCCAATTTCGCCCTCTGCTCTTCATTCAGAATTGAAAAAATTAAAGTCCGAACCTCCTCTTGGGTAAGCGCTGGTCCGGGAATCTTTTTTAAGCGACCATTGACCCGAATGATTGGTGGATTACCGGCAGTGATATGCAAATCCGAAGCGCCATATTTGGCTGCATACTTTAAAAGTTCATCAATGTCCATTGGCATCTTCGCTCGACAGTAAATCTAAAAGGACTGTTAGGTATAGGGCTTATACCTAATCACCAAATTCTAAATAAGACCAATAGCGCAGTTACTTTTTTAACTAACTATCTTTTTAACTATCTTTCGGATTTTTCCCAATCGTGAATGAGCGTAGTAGCGACCACTGGAATTCTCTCTATCCTTCTGAATTAATCACTTGCGGTGCAATGAAAATAATCAGGTTATTTTTGGCGGTTCTGGTATCGGTTTCGCTAAAGAAAAGTTTACCTATAATTGGAATATACCCTAAAATCGGCACCGGCCGACGGATTTTTGTTACCTCGTCTTTGGTTAACCCACCAATCACAATCACCTCGCCAGCTTTTGCCGCAACTTGAGTTTTGGCACTACGTGATGCCACAATCGGCTGCTGACCACCTTGGGCTAACGGTGCGGCAATCCAACCGGTTATTGCGTCAACTTGAACTTCGATCGAAGTATAAATTGAACCATCGGAGGTGACATGGGGGGTGACAGTGAGTTTGATAGGAATTGAGAGTTGAGTCCAAGATACCGATTGCGCGCCAGTTTGAGGGTTAGTAACAACAGTTGGTTGAGGGTATTTGGTGGATAGTTCAATGTTAGCGGTCTGGTTGTCTAAAGTAGTAATTTGGGGTTCACATAATAAGCGACCATTGTTTTTAGTTTGTAAGAAATTTAGAACCGCTGCCATTTTACTCAGGTCAATCGTACCAAAGATTAAATTGTTAATCACAATTGGCATTGTTACCGGTCCACCTTCTTTAGCTGGCTCGGGAATTTGTCCAGAGGCAAGTGCGCTTATCGTCCAATTCGTGCCAAATAAATCTTGGGTTGATTGTGTCGTTTCAATCAATTTGGCGCTAATTAAGATTTGGGGTGGCGGTGAATCTAAATCACGAATAACCCCTTCAACTTGTCTTAAATTCTCCACTCGGTCAGTGACGACCAAAACTGCCGAACGTTTTGAGCCACCACCATCCGCAACACGGCGGTAGGAGACTTGGATATTACCTTCCGATGAGATAACTTTTTTCAAGGCGTCTTTTAAGTCTTCAGCTTCCGAGTATTCTAATTCAAATACCCGTGTTTGCAGTTCACCTGGTAATTCTTTTTTAAGGGGTTTAACCAGAATCAGTCCATCATTGTATTTAATGAAATTACATTCGGCAGCCTTGACTAAAGCATCGAGTGCGGTATGAAGCGAAACATCTTGGATTCGGACTGTTACCAAGCCTTTTACTTCTTGGCTGGTGATGATATTTAGATTGAACTGAGCAGCAAGCATTCTGAGGATATCGGTGATTTCGGCGTCTTTGACATACATTGTAACCGTTGGTTCAATCCTTTCCGATTCGGGAATGGTTACCGTTGATTTTGGTGGATTGGCGTCAATGTCAACAACTACCAGATTGTCTTGGCGGTCAATCTTGAAATCAGTGGGTAAATCTAAAATAATTTCGACTCGCGCAATTGGTGGTGCTTCTTTCCACTGGGATGGTCGAATCGATTTAATTGGATAGAACTTTGTCCCGGCTACATCCGCTTCGGTCAATCTATTCACTGCATCAACCAAGTCAACAACAACGGTTGGGGGTGTCTCAACGCTAAATACCCCAACATTAGGTTGCTCGGAACAACGAATCGTAACCCGAACTTTATCCTGTAGTTGTTCAATCGCAATCGCCTTGATTTGATTGATTTTGGTTTGGGTCTCAGTTAGTGATTGCGCCGAAAGATAAACCAATGTGACAAAAAGTCCAAGAATAATGATGAAGGCGTTAATTTTGTTTTTTTGCCGTTTTTGGCGGATTTGATTGTTTTTTATCATATTCTACTCCCCTAAATAGAGGGTAAATTGTCTACCCCCTTGTTCTAAGATTACCTTATCCTTTTCAATCGCGACGATTCTCTTACCTTGAATTACTTCACCTTTTTCTAAGATTTGGTCATTAATCAAAGCATAGGCTTTCATGCCACTGATTGTTACTGCTTTTAAGCGTAAGTCTTTAATTTCAGTTGCTAAAACCCAATCTCGAATGAATGGGTCGGTTCCCCATTTTTCCGCTTTCTCTTCTGCAACAGGCTGAGCAATCGGTTTTGGAACTTCTGCCCGTTTTGTTGTGTCACCTACTAACTTGGTACTAACCAAAGTCGTATCAGGTTTTTTGGTGACAGTTGGTTTAGAGGTATCCGGTTGCGTTGGCTTTTGGGTCGGTTCGGTTTGCTTTGGTGGCATAGCTGCGGTCGGTCTTGGAGTTGTATCCGGGCCTTTCGCTACTTTTGTTACCGGTTCAGATTTTGGCGTCGGCGCAACACCGCCTTCTTTAGCGATTTGCGTCACCCGAGCCGGTTTTTCACTAATCTTGGCACGCGGTTTTGGTTTCGGTCGCAAAATGGTATAACCAACCAAAACCACTACCACTAAAAGCACAATAAATAATAATCGTTGTCTCAACTCTCCTCCTTTCCCACTGGCAAATTTATCGTCTTCTCCTTTCCGTTCCCAAATAACTACTAGGTAAAATACTTTCTCCCATCCGAACGATACTCTGGGTACCCCGATAGTCAATAACAATCTGGTCTTGCTTAATTGCTACAATCTTACGTCCTGAGATAACATCACCGACTTCATATCTTCGGCCATCAATCATACAATAACTTGGTCCGACATCAAACCAGACTATTGCTTGGAGAACATAGGCACTGAGACCCTTACGAGCTGACTTGCTCCGTCCCTTCTTTTTCACCCTCTTTCTGGCTAACCGCTCTTCTCTTTTCCTTCGGCGTAGTTCTTGTTTTAACCTTTTCCGTTCTGCCCGCAGCCGTGCCTTTTCTGCTTTGCGTTCTTCTGCGGTCTGGCGCTTCAATTTTCCAACCCGTCGTCCTCGTTTCTTTGTCTCCGGCTCAGCGGTTTCGCTCGTTTTCGCTTTGGTTTTTTTACTAGTACCTGGTTTCTTAGCTGGTTTTGGTTTGAGCACCACCTGCCAAGCGAAAAAGACCAACACTGCCAAGATAACTAAAAAAAGAATCCCTCGTCTCATAGTTTCTCTCCCGTTGTTTTCAATTCACTCGATTCAGTTGGTTGAGCAAAAGGTAGACTTGAGGTATAGATATTAAGTAAGATTCGAGCCTCAATTGCCGGACGAATTTCGTCCTTGCCAGTTAGTTCAAACTCCGGAACCTTGACGAAATAAGGAAACCGATTTAAGCTTTCAATATAAGCCCCGATGTCCAAATAACGACCTTGCAAGACAATTTGAAACGGCACCGGACGAATTGGACGGTCTGGGGTTTCAGATTGTAACATTGTATCTAAACCCGGTGGTCGAATTTCAAGAAATGTAATATTGTATCGCTCAGCAATTTTCGCTAATTCACGTAATAAGGTTAAAAGTTGATCCCGTGGTGCAACATGGGAGAAGAGTTCGATATTTTGTTCCTCCAGTTGAGTAATTTGACGGCGTAGGGTACCAATCCCTTTTACCATCTCTTTCATCTCTTTGATTTGCCGGCGCAAATTGTCGGCTTCAGCTTGAATTTTTGCTCGCGCCCGGATTTTTGGTTGATACAAGAAAACCACGGCAAGAATTGCTAATAGGATTAGTCCAGCAATACCACCAAAAAGGATTTTACGTTGTAGAATATTCATTTTTTACTCCAGTTCCGCTTCAATATCAAATTCTAAGACTGGTTCACCTAAAACGAATATCCGATTTTTTGTCTTTAAGGTCACCGCACGGATAAGGTTATCCCGTTCCAAATTCATCATAAATTGCATTAAATCTAAATCTAATAGATGAGGTGCACCGGAGACAACGCCCGTAATCTTTAGTTTTCTTTCGCCTGACATATAACAATTGCGCAGTTGAATATTTTCTGGTACCATTAGACTTAATCGCCTTAATAAAGGTAAGGTGGCGAATTCCTGGCCGACAATCCCACGTAATAGTTTCTGCCGTTCTTCTAATTCTTTGACCTTTTCCTTTAAATCGAAATATTCACTATAGAGTTTTTCGGTCGCTTTCAATTCCTTCTGTAGGTTCTTGATTGTGCCAGCCCCAACCGTTCCTTGCAGGGCTAATATCAGATTGATGATTAAAAGTAGTGGGACAACAAAAATTGCCAAAAGGGCTACGATTTTGATGTCCTTTGCCGTAAACTTCTTGGCTTTTAATTCCGACGGCAAAAGATCAATCGCTTCTCGTTCGTAAAGTAAACCTAAGGCAGTAACCAGACGCACGCCAATCTGTCCTTCCGGTGGTGTGCCGGGTCGATAAAGGTTATGAAGTCGAAATGGATCAAAAATTTCTACCGGAATTTTTGTTGTTTGTTCGAAGAACGCCTGAATCCCTTTCAGCAAGGCACTCCCACCACAGATTAATATTCGGTCAATCTTGGGTTCGCCAAATTCACGCTTATAATAATCAATCGAACGATTAATTTCTGCCCCAAATCTTTCTAAAGCCGAACGCTGCAAAGTGGCGATTCGTCGAACTGGAATCCCCGAATCTAATTTTTCGGTTGCGGTCTCTGAGGGTATACCATAACGCCGTTTAACTGCCTCCGCTTCACGAGCGTCTAAAGACAATTCACCTTCTTCAGTCGTAATTGAAACAGTCATCGCTTCGGTAATCGCATTACCGGCGGTTGTAATTGTCCGTGCCAAATCAAGCCGCTCGCCTTTCATAAAAACAATATTCGTAAATTCTGCACCAATGTCTAAGACACAGATATTTTCTTCTGGTTTAACCCGGGCAAATTTTCTGACTGCACCGGCTAAAGCGAATGGTGCAATACTAATTGCGGTTGGTTCGAGTCCAGCTTTGCGCATCGTTGAGATATGGTCCGAGACAATGTCTTTACGCGCCGCCACCACCATCACGTTATCTTTGGGCACACCGGCTTCTTTAACTGACCCTAAGGTTCGAAAGTCCAGAATCGCCTCTTCTAAAGCAAAGGGCGAATACTTATCAAGCCGAAGGACAATTGAATCTCGCAACTCGCGCCGGCTCATCTTGGGAAACAGTGCCTGACGTACACTCACCGATGGCCCCGAAACAAAAGTTAACACCTGGGCTGGTTTGTAATCCTTCAACAATTCTCGGATCGAACCAGCAATGTCCATAGTCTCACCAATTTCTTTTAAGCCGTAATCAGTAATTTTTGCGCCATCCATTTTAACGAATTTTACCGAATTAGAGCCAATATCAATTGAGATAATTCCTTTGCCTTCGGCTTTAAATAAACCACCTAATTTTAAAGCCACTATTGCTCCTTTCTAAGTCCAAAATTTCCTTTGGCACTTATCAAATATAATGCTATGGCTTGAAATTTCATTTTAGTGAATCAAAGGGGTTGTGAATTGGATAACCGAACCATCGCTAAATAGTATCTTGAGAAAAACGCTATCCATTCCTACTGTTGGTGCGCCAGGAGTGATTGAATCAGCCCGGAAATGATATAAGGTAAAGATTTCGTGACCAGAAGCGGGGATATTTAAAGTGTAGTTAAAATGGGCAGTGCCGCCAACACCGATTCGAGTTGAATCACTGAATATTGGATTGGCGGGCGCATTCTGGGCGGTCATAAGTCCACAAAAGACTCGATAAGTAGAATCGAATCTCATAATAGTGCTAAAACTAAGGGAATTGAGTGTCACCGGTTCACCTGCCCCATTAAATATCTCAAACATTACACTGGAAGAATCCGTGGGTAAAGTCCTACCTGAGCCCTCAACATATTGGAGTTGAGACTGAAATGGTCGGGAGAAAGTAAAATCAACAAAGGTATTTGATTTAGGGAGGACTGAAACCCATTTTATCAAAGTTTCCGGTTGCGCCGTCCGTCTTATCACCCACAATTGATGTCTACCAATCGGCACCGAATCAAATTGAAAGAAACCACTCTTGTTTGGATTTCTCACTGGTAATGGTGGAATTCCGCTCGGTAGAACGATTCCAACATCAATATAAGTATTAAGATTACCCGGCGGATTATTTTTGCTGTCGGTAATCAATCCACCCACTTTATTTCTTAAAAGAAAACCAATACTGTCAGCAATCTTATGGGTTAGCCACTGCCGACCGTTGCAACGACTACGGAGAATTCCTGCCTCACTAAAATACTCAATTTCGTTACCCCAGGCATCCCGTTTGAAACTCGGATTAAGCGTGTCTTCGACGAAATCAATTTTCACATACGGTCCATTCCAATTTGGACTATTGGTGGTATTTTTTACCAGTTCATCTAAAGTCAAAGGTAGCCGCCCCATATCGCCGACAAAGCCAAAGTCAACCCTTTTGCCATCAACAATTAAATCCGGATTGCCAGTTATCGCTTTTGCCAAATCGGTCAATTTTTTTGCGGTATCGGAAAACATTGTCCGCTCCCGGGTCATATCAATCGCCCGTAAAGTAACTCCGGAAAGAACACCGATTATTAACAACACGATTAAAAGTTCAACCAAAGTAAATGCTTTATTTACCGAATGCATAATTTTCATGGCCGTCGAAATTTTAAGGTTGCAAAGCGAATATTGATACCAGTAGCACCGATTCTTGGCAACACGCAGATATATTTCTCAACAGTCTCAACTTGAGCAAAGTTAGAATCGCACTTCACACCAATTACTCTTAATTTATGATTACCAACTGGCACACCGGTAAAAGTAAAAGAATTAGTACCAAATTGCTTCAATTCAAAGGAATCGTGTCGACCCAGTCGGGGATAGAACAAGGTGACTTTAATTGTATCGGAAGCAGTTGGTGGAAAGCCAAAAGCATCGGCAAAGTCACCCGAGACCGGATTAGAAAGCAAATCCATCTTACGATTGATAACAATCTTAGTTAACCAGGTTTGGGGTGTACTGGCTGAACCACCACCGTAACTTCGAATATAAACCGGCTGGGTATCGGAAAGTGTCAAAGGATTCGGATAGACATAGGTATCACCCCAAGCATCAACCATATAACCTTGGGGATTTTCTGCAAAAGCCGGTTTGATATAAGGTCCGTGCCAAGTCGGGTAATTGTTCACATTTTCGTATAAATCGCGCAGGGTTGGTGGTAATAGCCCGTTATCACCGACATAACCAAAATCGCTCCTTTTGCCACCCGAGATAAGTTCCGGATTACCAGCAATTGCCCAAGCCAATTGTTCCATCTCTTTTATTGTCGAATTGAAGCGCGACCTTTGCAAACTGACATCCCAAGTCTTCACTGCAGCTGTTACCAAAATACCAATAATCATCAAAACGATTAACAATTCTAAAAGTGTCACGCCCGACTTTGAATTCCCAATTTCGAAATTCGAATTTCGAAATTCGAATTTTGGGCACGGCTCAAACCAAAGGGGCTTTGCACCTTTGAAATCCCACTTGAATTCTTGAACAATTTTGAACCATTTTTTCTTACTAATCGTAAGAATGGGATTTTGACCGATTCGGTCAAAACAAGACCGTAATATCGTCATTTTCCGTTACCCCGGCTTCGCCGAACCACCTGCCATCCGGTCCGGCGGATTTAATTCCAATCGGTGTTCCTAAATTATCAACCATAATTCGATACGGCATATCCCAGGCGTCGTATAAAAAACCTTGCGCTCCATCATCTCGCACATAGGGACCATGCCAACCCCGTTTTGTAAAAGGGTCCCAAACCGGTATTGCTTCGCGACCAGGATAAACAAAATTGGTAGTATCAGGTCGATTCGTTACCAGTTCGATCAAGTGTCTTGGATAGCGTCCGACATCGCCATAAAATCCCAAATCGGCATATTCACCACCAGCCACTATTTCTGGGTTGCCAACAATTGCCTGACGCAATTGATAAAGTTCCCGCCGCGTCGCATTAATTTTCGCATTCATTGTTATTCGGGAAACAATCGGCGGAACAAAAAAACCAAGAA